>JBGSSC010000485.1:0-16956 GCA_041737265.1 Terrimicrobiaceae bacterium
ACCGTGGATGCCATCGTGCTGGACGAAGGGGCCTCAGGCCGTCTTGTTGCCGGCCAGCGTTTTGAGGTGCTGCCCGTCGATACACTTTCCGGGCTGTTTGGAACAAACGCAGAAGGATTCCAGACCGATGCCGACCCCGCCCATGCAGACAATATTCTCATTCACGAAGGTGACTCCTGGGCCACCTACTACAACGATGGGACGCAATGGTTGCGCGAAGGTGACTCCTTGACGGTTCAGAATTCCGTAGCCCTCCTTCCCGACCTGGGAATTTTCCTCGTGCGCAAAGCGGGCACACCCTTGGTGATTTCCGTGGCGGGGGAGATTTCTCCAGCGACGCCGGCCAGCGATCTGCCCGCCGAAACCATCACCTTCCTAGCCAATCCTTTCCCGCTCAACGCACGTCTTGCAGACCTCCAACTCCAGGAGGAGCCCTCATGGAAGTCGGGCGCTGACGCCGCGTCTGCCGACCGGGTGCACGTTTATGCAGGGAAAAAATGGACCGTATTCTTCTTCGACGGCAAACGCTGGAGGCAGGAGGGGGGAGCCGCAAGGAACCCACTCGTGCCCAAGGGCTCGGCAATCGTCGTCGAGCGCCTTGCGGGCAGCGACATCGTCCACACCCCCGAGCCGCCGTATTCCCTGTAGCGAGGCACTGTCTCAGTTTAAGCAAGGGCTCATTAGCTTTTGCCCATGGCTGTTTTCAGCCCCTGCTTCCATTGCCGATGAATTTCTGCGCACAAGCGCAAAATTTTCTAAACCGGCGGCGTTGGTTCCCGCTTTTCACCGGGTCCCATTGCCCTCACGCGCCGCCCTGCTCCGGCACCTGCCGGATTAGAAGGGGTTGGCCGGGTCCTCGAGCCAGGCGATGGCTTTTTGATAACTCTGGCGTTCGAGGAAATGACGGAGTTCCGGCGGCAGTGTGTCGGGCAGGGATGCAATGCCTGTCTCCAGAGCCGCGGCTGCTTCCTTGAGCGCCGCGAGGTGGGAGGAGGGGTCGCGGTCACGGTGCGCGTGGTCAGCGACCACCGCCAAGCGGGTCTTGAGCGCGGAAAGAAGCTCTTCTCGTGAAGTCATGTTTCGATTATCGGTGCCGCACCCTGAGGACTCAAGCGGGGAATCCGGAAAATGATTTGCGACTAAATTTTCAGTTAGTAATCCTCATATTGCGAAGCAAAATTTTCTAATCCGGCGGTAACGGCACCCGTTCCTCACCGGGTCCCCTTTCCAACAAACCCGCTCTTTCCACCGGCTCCTGCCGGATTAGTCATGGTGTGACCGCTGAGCCCGCGGGAATTTCCGGCGGCTTGTCGTGTTTGGCGAAGTGTTCACTCCACTTGATGCGGGCGGTGGTAACCATGAGAATTGCCAGCGTGAGAATTGCGCCGATCGTGATGGTCAAGCCGGTCAATCCGTCAAAAAAGAAGCTGTAGCTGAACAGCACCATGTAGGTGAACTGAGCCATGGCAGCCAACTTGGCAAAGCGCCGCCCGAAGGCCAGCAGAAGGTAGCCCGAAACCAGCGTGAGAGAGACGGCCGCGCCGAGGCTGAATGCGACCCCGATTGGAACCAGATCCACAAGGTAAGCAAACAGGAGTTGGAATGCGAAGCATCCCGCGCCCAGAAAGAAGAAGTTCACCGGGTGCAGATCAACGCGCTGCACCATGCAGAGCACGACAAGCACGGCGAAGAAAAAGAGCAGGGAGACCGGCGCAAAGAAGGTGATGCGTGAAGCCGTGGGTCCCGGATTCAAAACATTCGGCATGGACATGCCGATTCCCCTGGCGCCAATTTCATCCTTATGGTCCCAGAGCAATTTCCATCCGGTGCCCTCCCTCCTTCTTTCGGTGGGCGAGGATGTTGCAGCGGGGAAATCGATTTCCCCGAAGTCTGTAACCATGGCGAGCTGAAAATTCTCCACACGGGTGTCCTCTCCGAACGAGTAGTTCCATGAATCGACTCCGCGTGTACGGTACCCCACCTGGAGCCTGGCTGTCTGTCCGGGAGCAAGAAGCACCGCTTCCATGATGGGCTCCCCGCCCGAAACATTCGCGGTCGTCGGATTTCCATCGAGCAGCAAGGAAAAGCTGTTGTAGCTGGCCTCGCCGCTGGGCAAGCGGAATTGAATATAGACCGTCTGAGGGATGGGCGTCGGGTTTGCAAACTCATAAGTTCCGGCGAAGCTCAGCCCGTAGGTTCGGAACCAAACGAGTCCCTTCCGTTTGGGTTCCCATGTGAGCGCCACATCGATCCGGCTGGAAGCCGGTCGGATGACTGCTTTGCCTCCGGGTGCGCCCGGGCTTTGATACCAGGCCACCGGCTGGGCTTGCATGAGCGGCGGCCCCCATGCCCCGGCGACTCCCCCGGCGGCTGAGGCAGAGGCTTGTCGACTTCGCTTCTCGAGAGCGCCTCCGAGAATCGACCAGGCAAGGCCTGTGCAGATGAAGATGAATGTGATGGCGATCAGTCGTTTGGTTGTCATGGTTTTTCTGGTTTTTGGTAAAAGATCCGTGCGGAAGGGGCTTCGCCCTGGATGAGTTCCTTGCGAAGCATGAGGCTCCCGTTGGGGCCGGGGGCCGATTCAACATTTCCTTCGAGTGCCACGACCGCATACCCCACCGGCAACGCGACCTCCCATGTGCAGCCCTCCACCAACAGGTCGGTCTTCGGCAGGGCCACGCCCAACTCCCCCCGAACAGGACCGAAGGGCGTTGTGCGCCCGGTGAAAGAAAACTCGATCTGCGTTTCGGCTGAGCCCGTTGCCGGCAGTGCAAACTCTATCGTGTTGGCATCAATCCGTTCGGGAGCCGTCGACAGGCCGTTCACACTGGCAGAGACTAAGGGGCAGTTTTTTTCCAATGCGACACGCCACTTGACCGCCTTTTGGTGGCGGAGGAGCCACTTCATCCGGTTGACGAAGGATCCGTCTTTCACAACGCGCATCGAAGCGGTGACTTCTCGAATCACTGGAGGAAATTCGACCGGCCTCGTTCCTGTCGGGAGCGGTGCATCCAGAATGACCTCGACCCGCTTGGTGCCTCCAAGAACCCATCGGTCCGCTTCGGTCTTTACCGCGTTGGCCAAACGGGTGGAAGGATCAGCGCCCACAACAATGGCCGTTGCAACGGTCGCTGGCTCCACGTCCCAGCCGATGCGTACCCCATCGCCTGCAGCCGTGCGTGGCACACGAAATGTGCAACTGACTGTTGCCGTGCCTTTCGAGGGAATCATGAGTCCATACTTGCCCTCATGTCTGACGAACTCGCCTCCCTTTGCCTTTGAGGAAGCCAGAAAAATGCTGTCCCCCAGCAACGCAACGAATGCGGGATTTTCGCTGAAGGAAGTCAGTTCGAAGGACGCCGACACCAATCCCTCAGGCAGCGAACAGTCGATTTCGTAATGGGACTTGCTGACCGTGGCGGCAACAGGCTCCGAAGGTAATTTGGCCTGGGCCTGTTCGATCTGACTCAGCAGGCTGCGAAACTCCGCGTAGGGGATTTCAACCGTTCCGTTTGAGGCAGGAAGCTCATCAGCAAACAGTGGGGTTGCCAGCAGGAGGAAGCAGAGGATGGATCGCATGCCTCATTCCTGCAGGGAGCAGATGAAGCTTTGATGAAGGGACTGTGAAAAATCCGTGAAATTTATCGCACGGGAAAACGCACCCCCACCTCGGTGCCTTCCCCGGGTGAGCTTGTGATGCTTACTCTCCCGCCCGCACGTTCGACGAGTGAGCTTGCGACTGCCAGCCCGAGTCCGGAGCCCCGCCGGCCGGTAAGTGGATTGACCGACGTAAAGAAGCGGGTAAAGGCCTTGGCTACGGTCTCAGCATCCATGCCACAGCCGTTGTCCCGAACGACAATGTTCCCCGGTGCAATGCGGAGAAAGACGGATCCACCTCGCGGAGTGAATGCAAATGCATTGTCCATAATGCAGACAATCACCCGCCGCAGAGAGTCGGCTGCCATCGGGGCAGACCCGGGGTCTCCCTTGCATTCCATCCGGAATTCCACACCAAGCACCTCAGCCCGTGAGATATAGAGTTTTTCGATTTCGGTCCCGACCTCGATCAGACGGGCTGGAACGAACGCTGCTTCCGGTGCTGTCTCGATGCGGGAGAGCTCCAGAAGGCTGTTTGTGATGCCGGTGAGGCGGCTGACCTCGGCCCGAATACTTTCCGAGAAGCGCTGCCGGGTAGCCTCATCCTTCGCGCCTTCCAGGATGTCCGCAGCTCCCTGGATGGCGGCCAGCGGCGTTTTCAGCTCATGACTTAGGGTCGAAGCCATTTCCTCAATGTAGGCGCGCCCCTCGATTTTTTGCCGCATCACCTCGAGTGCCCGCGCCAGATCGCCAAGCTCGCTCTTCGTCCATGTGGCAAGCACAACCCCACGGTCTCCGGCGGAAATCCGCTCGGCCCGCCCAACCAGATCACGGATCACCCCGGTTAAATAGGCGGAGAGCGCATAGGAAAAAGCCAGAGCGAGCGCCAGAGCAATGGCTGCCGGGATAGCGAGGTCTCTCAATAATCGGATGACCGAGCTCTTCACCCCCAATGTCGGCTTGATCACACTGATGGCCCCGACGATTTCACCATTCCTAAACAAGGGGAGCGTGCTGAATAGCATAACTCCGCGATCCTGATCCCTTTCCCAACGGGCTCCGTAGCGTCCCTGCAGGGCGGATATCACGTCTCCCGCCTTTGCCACGGTACCGACTGCATGGATCGAGTCGCTGTCCGATATCACAGTGCCATCCCGATCATACAGAAGAATGCGGAGATTTGAGGAGCGATCCTTGAAGACCCGCCGGTTAACCTCCCTCCCCATCGGAGTTTGAGCGAGCGGATTCTGAAGATCGATGTGCCCTATCAGGGCCAGGGCAGTATCGATCATCCCTTGCTCCATCGAGCGGAGGTGGCTGCGCTCGATACTTCGCCCAGCCTGCCAGAGAAAGAAGAGCGCAGGCAGAAAAGATCCCAACAGGATAAGGATAAAAATTTTCCATCGGAGGCTGTGAAGTGGCGGGGCCAATGTTCCAATGGCCCATTGGACAAACCCGATAATTTTCCCTTCCCAGCGTCTGCGTGCAGGTCCACTCATCCGGGTCTTTCCGCCAAGCGATATCCGAAGCCGCGAACAGTCTCAATCCAGGCGGGGGAGCCCAGTTTCCTGCGCAGAGATTTGATGTGGGCGTCAACCGTCCGGTCGGTAACCAGTCCGCCATCAGGCCATGCCCGGTCGAGCAGGTTTTCGCGGGTGAAAACGCGTCCGGGCTGCGAGGCCAGCACGGTCAGGAGTTCGAATTCGATCCGTGAGAGGCTGATGTTCCCGCCATCCGCCGCAACCGTTCGGCGGTCGGCATCGATCACCAATCCCGGGTTTGCCGGCTGCGGCGCATTCACCCGCCGGGTCACTGCCTTGATCCGGGCCATCAGTTCGCGCGTGCTGAACGGTTTCGTCACGTAGTCATCCGCCCCGAGTTCCAGTCCGACAACCCGGTCAATTTCGTCCGACCGCGATGTCAGGAACACCACGGGAACATCGGAAACCCGGCGGATCTGACGACACACTTCAAACCCGTCAATATCGGGGAGGCCAACGTCGAGCAGCACACATTCGGCCAGCTTGGCTTTGTCTGCCGCATCCCGCCCGCGGCCCACACAAACGACTTCATGCCCGGCGGTCTGCAGGCTGTAAACGAGAACCTCGGCAACGCCGGGATCGTCCTCCACGAGGAGAATCTTCACGGCCGGCTGGTTTCCGGCCGGCGGAGAGCTGGCGGACTAGCGCCGAATCCTCTCAAGGACGACCTTTTCCTGGTCGGTTTCACTAAATGGGACATGGGCAGAGTACAGTCCGCTCAAACGATCCCACTGGGGACGCTTCAGCTCGACCGTGTATTCAGTCCAACCACTGTCAACAAAAGTCAGGAAGACTTTATTTCCCGTGACAATGCCGTCCACATTTGCCCAATCGCTGCTCATCCCGGTGACTTTGCCGCCGGGGTGTTGCTTGAGAACGACGATTCCCCAATCGGGAGAGTACCAGACGCCCTCGATATTGATTTTTGCGGGTCCGGCTTTCTTCTCTTGAAGGTAGGCGATTCGTGCCGATTCGTTCTTCTGATAGCTTTCCTTGAGATGGCATCCTGTGTTCAAGAGAAGCGCGGCAGAAGCAAGCGAGCAGAGGAGAATCTTCTTCATGGATGGACACCCAACCAGTTTCCCTGCCAAACGGCGAGCAAAATTCGTTGTCGCCCGACCAATCAGCGGGAGCGGATTTCCAGCAGCACGGTGGATCCAACCCGATCCCCCGGCCGCATGGGTATTAAGCGCGGCGACAACTGCTCGAATTCCAACAGGGGCACATCGTCCCCTCCAAGATAGATTTGCGCGTTGAATCCCTGATCGGGGTCCTCCATAACGGTCCCCTTGATCCGTCCCGGATGTAATAAAAGTTCACCCTGCGGCCAGCGGGCGGAAAGGGTTTGGGTGGGGAAACCAAGTTTTTCCTCTGCAGACTTCCGCCGGAGCAGAATGCGATTTCCGGATCGGGTGGCCTGCTTGGGCAACGGAAAAACCGTTTCGGTGGTGGGACGCGATCCAATGGGCAGCCTCACGAATCCGCGGGGGACGGTCGCAGTCGGCTTTGGAATGGCCTCGAAAACAACGTCGCCGGCGAGCTGGAAAATCTGCACCGCCTGACGTCCCCGGGGAGTCCGTTCCTCCCACGAAACTCCGCACTCCAACCGGCCATGCGCACCCCAGCGATAGGTTCGACGGATTGCGACGGCATCTCCGGCGCCTGCGGGAGACTCAACCTCCAAAAGATCCGGACGCCGGAGTTTCACGGAAACCGCAGGGGACGATTCCCAATTTTCCGGCGGGGGCCAGAAGGGTGTCCACTCCGTTTGCGGTCCGAGCCAGACCCGGTGACCGCCGAGCTGCAAGTGGTTGGAAGGAACTGCCGGGGCATTGAGAAAGTTCGGCCCTTCCCGGGGGCCGAGATAGGCAAGGCGGCCGCGGGATGGGTCGACTTCCGCCCTCCATTTGCCGGAATCGGCCCGCCATACGGTGCGCCCATTGACCGACACCGCCCGCCAGTCTCCGGGGGAGGCACATCCACCGAGGATGAAAATAAGTAAGGGTATGGCAGCGGCTCTCACCGACGATCTTCTTACATTCCCGGAGGTTTCCCGGCAAACGTTGCGTCTGCATCCCCCGTGACCAAACGCCGGACACGATTTTCCTTCTGGAATACGCACCGCTGATTGAATATCCCAAGAGGATGTTTATTCCTGCTCCCCGCCTGATTGTTCAGCCCGACGACGGTGTGCCGCCGGTACGCGAGTTTATTATGGCCGCGAAGCGCTCGCTGTTGATCAAGCAGTTTACCTTTACCGAGCCCTCACTCATCGCGGCCGTAATCGCGCGCCACAATGCCGGCGTGAAGGTGCGGGTAATGCTTAACCCGAAGCGCTCCGGTGGTGACCGGGCCAATGATGACACCTTCGAGCAGTTCAAAGCGGCGGGGGTCGGGATGCAATGGGCGAACCCGAAATTTTATGTCACGCATGAGAAATCGATTGTCGCCGACGGCGAGGCCGCGCTCATCGCGACCTTCAATCTTTGCGAGAAATACTTCACCCTCACGAGGGATTACGGGCTGATCACCGAGGACTCCGCCCGCGTCGCGCAGGTCATCGAAGGCTTCGAGGCCGACTGGGAGCAACGGGACTGGTTGCCCGACGAATCGACTGGCCTGCTCTGGAGCAATTCCAATTCGCGGCTTCACATGTCGCAATTCATCGATTCGGCGCAGAAAACGCTCGAGGTGCAGCACCCGAAATTTGTGGATGCCGTGATTCTCGACCGTTTGATTGATGCTGCGGCACGCGGCGTGCACGTGAGGGTGCTTTGTGGAGGCAAGCACGGAATCAGCGACTGGGACATCCTTGATACCTTTTCCTCCCTGCGGATGCTGAGGCGGTTCGGGGTCAAGGTCCACAAGCAGAAAAATTACCGCCTCCACGCGAAGTTGCTGCTTGCGGACAACAAGCATGCGCTTGTGGGTTCGATGAACATTGATCGCAGCGCTTTCGATCTGCGCCGCGAGTTGGGCGCGACGATCGCGGATCCCGAGGCAATCGTGCGCCTGAGCGAAATTTTCGAGATCGACTGGGAGTCCTCCTCCGCCTACCACCCGCCCGATCCGCTCGAGGCGACCGCTCATCATGAGGACGATTTCCCTCACGACCACGACCTCCGCCACGAATGAGCGGGAAGGACGGCGAAGGGCGTCCGAATCCCTCGCTTTTTGAACTTGCGCTGACCTTCAATCACATCGCTCTTGCCTCTTTTGGCGGAGGTCTTTCCGCCTGGTCGAGGGAAGTGATCGTCGTCGAAAAGAAGTGGATGCAGGATCAGGAATTTTTGAGTGCGGTTACAATGTGCCGCATCC
The DNA here is from genome assembly GCA_041737265.1 of Terrimicrobiaceae bacterium. Taxonomy (GTDB): domain Bacteria; phylum Verrucomicrobiota; class Verrucomicrobiia; order Chthoniobacterales; family Terrimicrobiaceae; genus JBGSSC01. The sequence continues at coordinate 8,457 of JBGSSC010000485.1, forward strand.
TGCCCGGGGCCAATCAGATCAACATGGCTGTTTTTGTCGGCTCTCGCTTCCGCGGGTTGCCTGGAGCGCTGGCCGCGGTGGCCGGGCTTTGCGCGATTCCGGTCACGATCGCGGTTGGGCTGGCCTTTGCATATTTCAAGTTCCACGAAGTGCCTGAACTCAAGTCGGTCCTGCGGGGTGCGACCGCCGCGGCGATCGCGCTCACGCTGTCCATGGCGATCAAGACCGGCCGGAAGTGTCTCGGAGGGGTCGTCCCCATTCTGTTCTTTGCGGCGATTTTTGCCCTCAACGGTGTGATGCGTTGGCCCCTGCTTGCCTGCCTCGCCTTGCTGGCTCCGCTGGCGGTGCTTTGGGGGTGGCCTCGGAAGAAGGAATCCGAAGCATGAAAGACGATGCGTTGACATTCATGCACATTGTCGTGCTTTTCAGCTCCCTGTCCCTCATGTCGATCGGAGGCGGCAATTCGGTCCTGCCCGAGATGCACCGCAAGTCGGTTCAGGACTACCAATGGATCACCGACCAGCAATTCGCCGACGTCTTTGCCATTTCTCAAGCGGCTCCCGGACCGAGCATCCTGATTGTGACGATGATCGGATACCAGGCGGGTTCCCAGGCCGGTGGCCCGATCCTCGGTATCTTCGGAGCGCTGCTGGCCACGGTTTGCATGATTCTCCCTGCGGGCGTGCTCGTTTACATTGTGAGTTCCGTATGGACAAAGGCAGAGAAGTCTCCGGTGCGGAAGGCCGTCGAACGCGGACTGGCTCCAATCACCGTGGGCCTTATCCTTGCCAGCGCCTACGTGATGGCGGGTTCCTCAGACCACGGATGGCAGGCCTACGTCCTCACCGGGCTTTGCACGGTTGTTTTCACAACAACCAAAATCAATCCGATCCTTGTCGTCGGACTGGCGGGTGTGATCGGCTATCTCGGCTGGGTCTAGCGCCAAAGGGGCTCCTCAGTCGTGATTAAGGAAGTGGTCAGCGGCTTGGCGGTCGGACTGACGTTTTATGCGTTTTTCCCCTACATTCGTTCCATTCACGCTGGAAAAACCAAGCCCCACGCTTTTTCTTGGATCATATGGGGTGCAACCACCTTCATTGTTTTTTTCGCCCAGATATCCGACGGCGCGGGAATAGGGGCATGGCCTATCGGGATTTCTGGTGCCATCTCCCTTTATGTTGCCATCCTTGCTTATTGCAGGCGTTCGGACAGTTCGACGACGCGGCTTGACTGGCTGTTTTTCATCCTAGCGCTCGCTGCGTTGCCGGTTTGGTTTTTCACCTCGGATCCGCTCTGGGCAGTGATAATCCTAACTATCGTCGATCTCCTGGGATTCGGGCCTACGGTCAGGAAGGCCTTCTTCCATCCGCATCAGGAGAAGATCGGCTTTTTCACCCTGTTTGCCGTTCGCAATTTTCTCGCAATCATCGCCCTTGAGAATTACTCGGTGACAACCGTGTTGTTTCCCGCAGTTGTTGGCCTGGCTTGTGTCCTGCTTGTCATCATGATCGCTGTCAGAAGGGTTGCTGCCATCCGGCGGGAACCAGTGGCATAAACGGTTCTGCTGGCCCGGGATCCGGCAAGAAACAAGCCGCCATGGCCGACGGATGAGAACATCCTGCTTCGCAAAATGGAGCGAAACGCGTTGAAGGCTTCGCCCTTCCTTCGGCAAGCGATCTCCCCTTATAGGAAGTGGACCGGAATATCGGCCTCCTCCGGAGGAGGATCGGGCGAGAATGGGATCGGGTCGGAGGGGTGCCAGTGCAGACGGGAAGCCGCCGGACTCACCGCGGCAACCTCCTTGCGCGGGGCATCGGTCACAAGATGGTCAACTGCCGGCCACGGAAGCAGGAAGTGAGCCGCCTTGCGGCCCAGTTTGCTGCGGTCGAGAAGGAAGAGGTTGTGGCGCGACCTGCGGACCACGGCGTGTTGGTGTGCCACAATTGCGAGTTGCGAATTCCAAAGGCCTTCCGCATTCATTCCCTCTGCCGACAAAAATGCGGCGTCAAAGTGCCAGGATTCCACGGACTTGCAGACCGCTTCTCCAAGGAGCACGGACTGACGCTGCAAAATCTGCCCGCCGGTTAGAAAAACCTCGATTTCTTTATGCCGGGCCAGAATCTCGGCCGCGGGCAGGTTCACGGTAAGAATCCGGATCGGACCCCGCGAGGCTTCGGCCAGGGCTTCCGCCAGATAGGCGATCGTCGTGCCCGAATCCAGAAAATATGTCCCGCCCGGGACGATCGCGGCTTGCACAGCACCCGCCATGGCCTGTTTTGAGCGGTACCCCCTGCGGAACCGCTCGTTATATGACGGGAAACGCTCATTAAAGTCGGACAGTGCCCCTCCGCGAGTCCGGGTGAGGCGGCCCTGGCGCTGGAGTTCGGCCAGATCGCGGCGGGCGGTGGCTTCGGAGATTCCGAGGCGTTTGCAGACTTCCTGGATGGGGAGATAGCGGTGGGCGGCGACGAGTTTTTCGAGGCGTTTGCGTCGTGCTTCGACGACATGGAGCGGGACTTTCACGATCCGGATTTTATATGATCGGTTTCAGTTATTTGACTTGCCGGCTTGTGGCCTGCCGGGTTAGGGATATCTATCAGATTTATGGCAGGAGCGGCAACACATTACCTTGCGTGTGATCTCGGAGCCGAGAGCGGTCGGGTGATGCTGGGGGCGTTGGAGGGAGGTCGGGTCACGTTGTCGGAGTTGCACCGGTTTCCGAGTGCGATGGTCTCGGTGGGAGGGACATTGAGGTGGGATGTTTTGCGGATTTTTGAGGAGCTGAAGACCGGATTAAAGGAAGCAGTGCGGCTGGGGGTGAGTCCCAGCGGGGTGAGCACGGATTCATGGGGGGTGGACTATGTGCTGCTGCGCGATGGGGAACCGCTTTTGACGGCTCCTTTTCATTACCGCGATGGGCGGACCGACGGAGCTCCGGACCGGGTTTTTGCAAAAGTGGCAGCCGGCCAGGTTTTCGAGCGAACCGGCATCCAGTTCATGCAGTTCAACACCTTGTATCAGCTACACGAGGATGTGTTGAGGCGGCCGGAAATTCTGGGTGTATGCGACGGTTTCCTGAACATCGCGGATTACTTCAATTACCTGATGAGCGGAGTTCGCCGTGCCGAGGAATCGCTTGCGAGCACGACCCAGATGTATGATCCGCGGTTGCGGGAGTGGGCGCTGGATCTCGCGGGGAGCCTTGGGATTCCAGCCCGGATTTTTCCCGGGATCGTGCCGTCGGGCACGGTGCTTGGAGCGCTGGAGCAATCCGTGGCGCAGGAGGTTGGCCTTGCGGGTGCACAGGTTATTGCCGGCTGCTCGCACGACACGGGGGCGGCGGTTGCGGCGGTTCCGGCCGAAGGGAAGGGATGGGCTTACCTGAGTTCCGGAACCTGGTCTCTGCTTGGAGTTGAGTTGAAGGCACCGCTGATTTCCCCGGGCAGCCGCGCTCTGAATTTTACCAACGAGGCGGGATTTGGGGGGACGACGAGGTTTTTAAAAAACATCGTGGGCCTATGGCTGGTGCAGGAATGCCGCCGGGAATGGGCGGCTGCAGGGGAGGATTACGGCTACGCGGAACTTGCGGAAATGGCTGCCGCGGCTTCTTCATTGCGGAGCCTGGTGCGTCCCGACGCCCCGCGGTTTCTGAAGCCGGGCGGGATGCCGTCAAAGATTGCAGCATTTTGCCGCGAGACCGGTCAGCCGGTGCCATCCTCTCCGGGAGAATTCGTGCGGTGCGCCATCGAGAGTCTCGCTCTGGTTTACCGGCAGACCCTTGCCGAGCTCCAAGAGGTCGCGGGAATCTCCATCGACCGCATCCATATTGTCGGGGGAGGAAGTCAGAACGATTTGCTGAATCAAGCGGCAGCTGACGCCACTGGCCGAACGATCTTTGCCGGCCCGGTCGAAGCGACTGCGCTGGGCAATGTGCTGATCCAGGCCGTGGCTTTGGGACATCTCGGCTCGCTCGATGAGTTGCGGTCCGTCGTGCGGGAGAGTGTTTCCTTGCGAACCTTCCAGCCGCTTGAATCCGCAGCGTGGGAGGACGCGGCCGTCCGCTTCGCCGGTCTTCCCCTCGAATGAAAGTCACCCTTTTTGTCCCGTGTTTTGTGGATGCGATGTTTCCCGACGCCGCGATGGGGGCTGCGACCGTTCTTGAGCGACTCGGGCATGAGGTTCTCTTCCCGGAGGGACAAACTTGTTGCGGGCAGCCGCCGTTCAATACCGGGATGTGGGACGAATCGAGAGCTGTCGCGCGCAGGCAGCTCGGCATTTTTGCGGATGCAGAAACCATCGTATCCATATCCGGTTCCTGCGGAGCGATGATGAAGGCTTTTTATCCTGAGTTGTTCCGGGGTGAGCATGACGAGGAGACGGCGCGATCGGTGGCATCGAAGACTCATGAATTTTCCGACTTCCTGGTGAACGTCCTTGGCGTGACCGATGTGGGTGCCGTTTTCAGCGGTCGCGCGACCTTCCATGACGGATGCCACGGACTCCGGGAACTCGGCATCAAGAAGGCGCCCCGTGCGCTGCTGGCCAACGTGCGGGGACTCGAGCTTGTTGAGAGTCCGGAGGCTGAGACCTGCTGTGGTTTTGGGGGGATGTTTTCGGTGAAATTTCCGATGATATCCACGGCCATGGGCGAGGTGAAATGCGACTCGATCGTCGCTACGGGTGCCGATTTTGTGATCTCCAACGACTCGAGCTGCCTCATGCAGATCGGCGGGATGTTGGAGAGGCAGGGAAGGCCCCGTCGCTGCCTGCACCTTGCGGAAGTGCTGGCACCCACCGAATGAAATCTTCCGACACCAAGCCGGCCGGCGGTTTCCGTGCAATGGCCAGGCGGATGACTGCCGACCTCGTCCATCGGGCTCTCATTCAGAAAGGTCTCTCCGGCTACTACAGCAAACGCGACGAAAACAAGGCCCGCTACCAGAGCTGGGAGGGTGCCCGCGAACTGGCCGCACAAATCAAATACGATGCGGTCAATCACCTCGACAAAATGTTGGTGGAGTTCGCCGACAAAATTGCGATTCGGGGGACGCAGGTTCACTGGTGCCCGGACGGTGCGAGCGCCCGCGAAGCCATTCTGGGAATCGCCCGTGCCAACGGCGTCAAGTCGATCATCAAGAGCAAGACGATGACGAGCGAGGAGATCCACCTCAACGAAGCGCTCGAGGCCGACGGTTACGGAGTCTTCGAATCCGACCTCGGGGAATACATCGTCCAGCTCCGCAAGGAACCACCCTACCACCTTGTCTTTCCCGCAATGCATCTGACCCGCGGGCAGATCAGTGATCTCTTCCACGAGGAACTCGGCTCCGAGCCGACGGACAGTCCGGAAGAACTCACAATGATCGCCCGCCGCGTGATGCGCCGGAAGTTCTGCGGGGCGGACATGGGGATCAGCGGCGCGAATTTTGCGGTGGCCGATACCGGGATGATTTCCATTACCGAAAATGAGGGCAACGCTCGGCTCACGACGGCCCTTCCGCGCATCCATGTTGCAATTCTTGGGATCGAGAAAGTGGTGCCTCGCCTCGAGGATCTCGCGCTCTTTCTTCCCATGCTGGCGACGGCTGGTGCCGGACAGGCTCTGACTTGTTACAACACGCTGTTTGCCGGGCCGCGTCAGCCCGGCGAAGCCGACGGCCCGGAGCAATTTCACGTTGTCTTGCTGGACAACCGCCGCACCGAACTCCTCGCCGATCCCGAGCAACGCGACGCGCTCCATTGCATCCGCTGCGGGGCATGCCTCAATGTTTGCCCGATCTTCAAAAATGTGGGCGGTCACAGCTATGGCACCACCTACCAGGGACCCATAGGATCGGTCATCACACCCCACCTTCGCGGGCTGCAGGATTGGAAGCATCTCTCCGCCGCCAGTTCCCTGTGTGGAGCCTGCACCGAAACCTGCCCGGTCAAAATCGATATTCATCACCATTTGCTCCAGAACCGCCGGAACGCGGCCAAAGAGAAACCGGTCTGGTGGGAACGCGCCGCCTTTGCGGGCTTTGTCGTTTTGATGAAGTCGCCGCGGCTCTACGAACTGGGACTCAAGCTCGGACGGATCGGGCAGGTTTTCCATCCTCTCATAGACCGGTCCCCGCTGGATCCCCTGCGGGCATGGACGGGTTCGCGGGCTTTTCCCAAACTTGCCCGCCGCAGTTTCCGGGAAGAGTGGAGGAAGCGGAAGCGATGAACGGCAGGGATATCATTCTCGGCCGGATCAGGGAGGCTCTCCGCCGCCCGGCACCCGCCCCCCATCATCACGGCCATGGGGCCGATGGCGCGGGATCTCCACGCGATTGGTTGCCGCCAGTCGGCGAAAGTTTTGACGAGCGGGTGGACCTTTTTGCGAGAAATGCGGAATCCCTCAAAGCAACCTTCGAGCAGCATTCTTCGCTGGAGTCGGCGGGCCGGCGCATTGCTGAGGTCGCTGCTGCGGAAGAGTGGAAGCGGGTTGCCTCCCACAGCGACCCTCTCACCGATCAGCTCGTCGCTCCTTTGGCGGCAGCGGGCATTGTGGCTTTATGGACCGATGGCGGTTATGAGGCCCCGGCTCTGGAGGAATGTGATGCCGGGATCACGACCTGCGAGGCGCTGATCGCCCAGACCGGCAGCGTGCTTGTCAGCTCGGCCGGAAGCGGCGGGCGCGCTCTATCCGTTTTGCCGCCGCATCATATGGTCATTGCCCGTCGGAGCCAGATGTTGCCTGATCTCCACGCTGCATTGCTCGCGATCCGCGAAAAATCCGGTGAGGCTTTTCCGAGCGCGCTGTCCTTTATCACCGGCCCCAGCCGCACGGGGGACATCGAAAGGATTCTGGTGCTCGGTGCCCACGGACCTAAAAAGCTCACGATTTTGCTGGTTCCCTAATCCGGCGTGAGTTGTTGCCAAGGGTGAGGGGCAGGCACTGGGACCCGGTGAGAAACGGCCTCCGTCGCCGCCGGATGAGAAAATTTTGCTGCGCAAAATGGAGGAAGAGCAAAGAAGGAGCCCGGGCCTCTAGTGCGTTGTCGACGGGGACCTGAGCAATTGGCTCCGGCGGGCTCGACAAGCTCTTCGGCCTGCCATACGTTTGAGAGTCAACCCAAAACCTTCCATGCTGGATTCCATCACCTCCGCCCTCGGCGACAAAGCCGGTTACCTGCTTGGTCACGAGTGCAAGACCATCTCCAAAGATCTGCTTCACCTGCCGGGTCCGGATTTTATTGATCGTATCTTTTCCACCACCGATCGCAACCAGCGGGTTCTCAACAACCTCCACAGAATGGCCAACACAGGCCGTCTTGCCGGCACCGGGTACATGTCTATCCTGCCGGTGGATCAGGGGGTCGAACACTCTGCGGGTGCGAGCTTCGCAAAAAACCCGGTTTATTTTGATCCGGAAAACATCGTCCGTCTCGCCATCGAGGGAGGGTGCAACGCCGTGGCATCCACATTCGGCGTCCTGGGTTCTGTCTCCCGCAAATACGCCCACAAGATTCCATTTCTTGTGAAGATCAACCACAACGAGTTGCTCACCTATCCGAACCAGTTCAAGGAGATCCTCTTCGGCAAAATCCGCACCGCTCATGACATGGGAGCGGCCGCTGTGGGGGCCACGATTTACTTCGGCAGCGATGATGCCGGTCGCGAGATTGTGGAAGTGGCGGAGGCCTTTGCCTATGCGCACGAGCTCGGGATGGCAACGGTCCTTTGGTGCTACCTCCGCAATCCGGCATTCAAAAAAGACAAGGACTACCACCTCTCAGCCGACCTCACCGGGCAGGCCAACCACCTCGGCTGCACGCTGCAAGCCGATATCATCAAGCAGAAGCTCCCGGAAAACAACGGCGGCTTCCACGCCCTCAACACCGGCGGATCCAGCTACGGCAAGCTCGATGAGCGCATCTACACCGACCTCACTACCGACCATCCGATCGATCTCTGCCGCTATCAGGTCGCGAATTGTTACATGGGGCGAGCGGGACTGATCAACTCGGGCGGCGCAAGCGGGTCCCATGATTTCGCCGAGGCTGTCTTCACGGCCGTGGTAAACAAACGGGCCGGAGGCACCGGCCTCATTTCGGGCCGCAAGGCGTTTCAGCGTCCGATGAACGAGGGAGTGAAACTCCTGAACACCATTCAGGACGTCTACCTCTGCAAGGAGATCGGAATCGCCTGAAGACCATGGGAGCACCCCGGGCAACTCTTTTTGCGCGATGAACAACGCGTTGCGCCCAAAGCAAATCGACAAGCTGCTGGCGGTCGAATTTTCCGCGAGGGAGCGGCGTCAGGCGATCATTGACGCCGAGACCGAACGCCTGGACGCGCGTGCCGTGGCGCGAGCAATCAAGCGGGCCGGCAAGGAGGGGCTGGTTGATCTCGGGCCGGGGCGTTTTGAGGGATTCCTTGTGGATAGGAAGGTGGAGCTCCTGAGCCAGGAGCCCGGGCTTACGGAGGTTGCTGGAACCATACGCGTGACCGGCGGTCCCGTTGTCCTGCGTGG
>JBGSSC010000486.1:0-2546 GCA_041737265.1 Terrimicrobiaceae bacterium
CCCGTGGATGAGGACGCGGCGCCCATTGATGAGAAGGTTGCGGTCCCGGACCTCCACCGTGCGAAAACCGGTGCGAACCGACGTGTGCTCAACAGCCTGGCCGGACGGATTGATAAGACTCACAACAAAGGTGTAGAGATTCGGGTCTTCGGCTGACCAGGGACGGGGCTGATCCATTTCGAAGAGAAAGGTCACCTCAGTGCGGGGCCGCATCGCGGGATACGGCGGCGGGACCGGAACGGCAGAGGATTCTGTTCGCCCTGCAGCCAGCCGGCCACCCGGGGCGAGAACCCGTGTTTTAACGCTCCATCCGGGCAATAGAAGCTCCGCCCAACCGACACGAACCACCGCACGGAGCTGGCCGGTCATTTTATCGGGGTTCAGAGAGCTCCGGACTTCGATATCGGCAAAATGGACAGGATCGGTTGTATAAAGATACACCTCGCGATGGAGACCTCCCATCCACCATTGGTCCTGATCCTCCACAAAGGAGGCATCGGACCACTTGATGACAGCTACCGCGAGGTGGTTTCGGCGGCCGGCTCGAAGATACGGAGTGATGTCAAACTCGGAAGGCAAACGCGAGTCCTTGCCCCATCCGACGGGCTGGCCATTCACCCAGAGGGCAAGAACACTCTCCGCTCCGCCAAAATGAAGAATGACCCGCCTCCCCTTCCAACTTCTCGGTACTGTGATGAAACGGGCATAAACACCCGTTGGGTTGTCCGAAGGAACACGGGGAGGCTCCTCACGGAATGGCATCATTATGTTGGTGTAGTGGGGACGGTCAAATCCCTGCATCGTCCAATTTCCCGGGACCTCGACTCTGGCGCATTTCCGGTTGCCAACCGACGGTCCGACGTCTTCGCAACGGACCGCTTCCGGGCGTTCAAAGAGGCGAAATTCCCAGCGGCCATTCAAACTGAGAAACCAGGGAGATTCCTCCCGCCGGTTTGTCGCGGCCTGCTGCGGGGTCGCGTAGGGGGTGAATGTCGCCCGCATCGGCAGACGATTGCACGATAAGGCCCCGGGGCTTTCCCAGATCCGCCATCCGGCCATTGCAAACGCGGAATTTTTCATCAATCGATAAGACAACCTCTCCCGCACGGATTTCCATGTGGAAAGACATCACCACGGAAATCTGCCGCCACCCCGCCATAAAGTCCCTGTCGGGTCGCGGGGCGCAGAGGGGGCGGTTGCAGCAAAGTCTTCAGCTGGATCATAATTAAGTCACGCAAACTCAGCGGATGCGCAGCAACGTGAGAAGCGAAACACTATCTTCCGGGCTCAATAACGCAAGCCTGCACTGATTCGCTGCGCCCTTTCAGAATTGATGATGAGTCCGCTACAATTCCTCCCGGATCATGGAGGGCGTTGACCCCACCGTGTGCTTGATCACCCGTGAAAAATAGTTTGTGCTTTGAAATCCGCACTCCGATGCGATTTCCGAAATTGGCAGTCGGGATTCGCCCAGCATGCTTAGCGCCCTCTGGATTCTCAGCTTTTTTTGATACCCGCTGGGTGTCGTCTTGAAGTGAGTGGAGAACAACTTGCAGATCGTCGATCGGTGGAGGGAAAAGTGCTGGGAAAGCTGCTCGACTCCGAACTGGCTGTTGCTGATTTCCTCCTCCACTTTGTTTTTGATTTTCTCGGCCAGTGAATCTTCGGGACTTTTGTCGCGACTGAGGCCTGCGGCGGTAAGAAGAATGTGGTACGCAATGAGCGAAGCATACATTTCGCTCTTCTGGTCGGCTTCCTGCGTGGCCGTGGAAAGGATATCGAAGAGAAATCCGGGGCAGTGTCCCACCGTCTGGGGGAAGCGCTTCAATCCGAGTGCTTCGATGAATGCGGCGGGAAATTCGCCATCCATTGCCATCCACCGCACATGCCAGGTCTTCGAAGCCGCTTTCATTTGATAGGTGTCGCCCGGAAGGTAAAATGCCACCTGATCCGGAAGGAGAAGGTAACGCCTTCCCTTGATGGTCATCTGCCCCTTGCCGCTAACTGTCCAGATCAGGGAGACCACGGGTTTGGGCCTCTTCATCGCGGGCCACTCTCCGCTGAGCATGTAATACCCGGTGGAGCGGACGCTGAGGGGCAGTGGCAACGTCGGCGTGGGAGCGGGACGCCAGAAGATACGATTGGAGTTCATGGGAAGCACAGAAAGAATTGGTAGCGGGCTTCAAAGATAAAGCGAGACCTTGGCACAAGGTTCCATTCTTTATATGGGGGGCTGACGGGGACAGACCACTTTCGTCCTTACTGATCTTTGTTTCCAAAAAAATCGACCCACTGCTGCTGTCTCCACACGGAGGATGGACTCCGCGAGAAATCAGGAATTGTCATGGACGCGGCATGGCCGTCAAAGAAGAGGACATTGGCTTTCCCGTTGTGCGGCCGAATGAAAAGGTCTCTTTGTATTGCCGTGTCATATAGAAAACTGAATTCTCCGCCATCGACAAACCACGCGGTTTTCGATGGGGCGGCAAGAGGCACGATATTATAGGACGGATAGGTTTGGATCTGCCCGTATTTGATCCATTTAT
>JBGSSC010000497.1:0-4144 GCA_041737265.1 Terrimicrobiaceae bacterium
ATTTGCCTGCCTCCCCTGCGGGAGCGACCGGAGGATATCCCCCGCCTTACGCAAAGCTTTGTTCGCCATTTTTGTGCAAAGCACAGGCGTCCACAGAAACAGTGCTCTGACGATCTCATGAATCACCTCTGCGACCAGCCCTGGCGGGGAAATGTGCGCCAGCTTCGCAATGTGATTGAGCGCATGGTCCTGCTGACCCCCGGGCGGATTCTATCCTCCTCTCATCTTCCCGGCCACCTCAGCCGTTCGCACGAAGCCGGGAGCCCCGCAGGATTCCACCCGGACCTGACCCTTGCGGAAGTTGAAGCAGAGTGGATTCAACGGACTCTGACCCGATGCTCCGGAAACCGGACCGCCGCAGCGAAGCGGCTGGGCATCAGCCGCCGGTCCTTGTACTACAAGCTGCAACCCGGTATCGCGAATGTCAACAAACGGCGGCAATAAGTTTGCTGAGCCGGTGCAGGCTCCAGAGAGCAATCCGGAAATCCTCAAGCAGGGCCGTCACTTCGACCGGAGTTTCCCCTCCGGCAGGGAATGCCTGCTGACGCAAATTCATCACAAACGGACCGTGTGCTTTGGTACGCTGCCGGATCTCTTCCGCGGCGGCGGCATCCTTGGAATCGAGAGCCGCAGCGCATCCGGTGCTGAGCGCAATCACGGCATCACGAATCATTGAATTACCAGCGTCTGTGCAGGAAGCTTCGACAACCTTCGACCGGGCCAAAAAACAGCGGACCGCATCCTCCACGTGGCGGATTCCGCTCAATGTGGCACGAAGGGTATGCACGCGGGCGGCATCGGCTTGGGTCAATGCTCCCCTGGAAACCAGCTTTGCAGCGAACGATTCGATGGCTGAGGCAAGCCGCTGGAATTCCGGGGAAGCAGGGGCATCGTCACCGGGCCCATTGGCAGCAGAGAGCCTGCCATCCACCATGGCGGCAAGCCGGGCAAGTTCTTTCCGCATCAGGTGGAGGGCCGTCGAAGGTTCGTCCTCGGCACCGGGTCGGAGATATTTTGGAATTCCCTCCACCTCTGCCGCATCTCCCGGCCAGAACTTCTGCAGAACCCGTCCGGCCACCGGAAGGAAGGAAACAAGGACGAGAGCCGGCAGGGCATTTGAGATGAGAAAAACAACTGCCAACCGCATTGTGGTCGAGTCCGTGACAAGCGCGGAAAATGCCAAAACCAAAGGGATGCCGGCTCTTTCCAAGGCATACAGCGCCATCATGAGCACACCGCTCACGATACAAAACAAATCCTCCAAGCGAACCAAACGCCTCCCCTCGCCTTTCAGCCCAAGGGAAAGCAGGATGCGCAGCGGGATCGCCCCGAGGTTCGTGCCATAGATCAAAACGGCTGCCGCCTCGAAAGGGAGGGCTCCGGCCCCTGCAAGGGTGATGACCATCATGGTTGCACCCGTATTGGATTGCAGGACCGCCGCCACGAGAAAGCCGGCGGCGAATGTCAGCAATGGCGAGGAGATCGCAAAGGAAAGCCCCGCGTGAAACCACGGGGCGTCTTTGAGCGGGGCAGCCCCGGCCCCCATTTGCTCGAGCCCCATCAGGATCAGACCGATGCCCAGCAGTGTCCCCGCCACGGTCTGCCAAAACCTGACGCGAATCACACCCAGCGCGATTCCCGAACCGCCGACGACATAGGCGACCGCAGGGTGGATGTCCAAAGTTGCGACAAATGCGAGAACAGTGAGGCCGACATTGGACCAGATAATCACGACCCCGGCGGCACCCGCTGCAAGCAGACCGGCCGCCACCATGTTCACACAGAGGAACGTGACCGCAGTCGCACTTTGCATGAGCGCTCCCGCACCAAATCCGAATAAGCCGCGCAGCACCGGTTGCCGGGTTGACCGGGCTATTCCCTCACGGAATCCCCCGCTGCATAAGCCCCTCAAATTCTCCCCGACGAGCCGCATTCCAAGGAAGAAGAGGCCGAGGCCCAGAATGAGAGCATTGAACGGGGACATTTGGAGCTGCCACCCTAATTCGGCGGGAGCCGGATTAGAAACCTTTGCTTCGCAAAATGAAGTGCTTCAATCAGCGAGGTTCAGACCCTTTGGCAAACTCTGCGGGGAGAAGCAGATGCGCCGGATCGAGCGCCAGCCAGGGAGGGATCCCGTCAAGTGCAATGCCCGAGACTTCGCCTTCTGTTCGAAGTGCCCAAATCATTCCATCCTGACCAGGCGGTACATTCACCAAACATTCCTTTTGGTACTCGGAGACTACCTCATCGATGGGATCCCCATTGAGCGATGATAGAGTGATTCGCACCGGCCGACGCTGGTATCCGGAAGTTGCGTGCACCACAAACGAACGGGTTCCCGGAGGCACGAAAAAATAATAAGAGCTTGTTGATTCCGCCTGATCCGATGTCTTGGCAGCTTGACGGTTTGAGGCCTTGAATGGCTGGAGGAATTCCTTCCGGCGATTCAAATGTGCGGCAATGACATGGGGGCGGCCCCGAAAGTCGGCATGGACCCTGCCCTGCTTGTCCATGACCTGGGCGTTGACACGGTAGAGTCCACTCCGGGGAGCTTGAAAAACCAAAGTGTAGGGCGTGCCTGAGTGAAGGTCCGGGATGACCTCCTCAATAAAATCCTGATCCTGTCCTTCAGCACCGAGAAACCAGAGTTGAAAACGGGCCGCCTGTCCGGTTGGGAGCACTTCTGCTCCTTCAGGGTCGCCCATCGCGTCGGGGTCCCCGTCCCGGGCAAATTGTTTTGCCGGGCCGCTCTTTGTCATGGCACCCGCCGTTAGATCAATTTCAATCTTTTCACCCGCCTCCGCCCGGAAAACGTAGCTTGCGCTTGTAAATGCCTGATCATCCCCGGTTGGAGGAGCATCCGAAACCGGCTGGGACTTGCCGGCCCAGGGAACCAAATCCATTGAAAATCCGCCCGCCAAATCCACTTCGCCGAGCGAGGACGGGAGGAAACGATCCAGTGCGTCGCGGCGAAAATCCGCAACTTCCCCGGGAGTGAAGCCGAGCGGGGCGGTGCGATGCACACCGAAGATTGCTGGCGGAAGCTGCACCATGAACGAATTGCGCCAGCGGAATTGGAGCATATCCCCCTCAATCGCAATTTTATTTTTGGCATCCAAATCCTTCTCCGCGTTGTAGGCCTGCTTGAGCAAGTGCCAGTAGAGATAAATGCTCATTTGATCCACGCGCGCAGCAACCTCCGGCGTCTTGGCGAGCCGGGCCGCCTTGTCCAAATCCAGAAACGCGAGACGCAGTGTGCGCGGGCTGGCTGCTTGTCCGCCTTCCCAACGCTCGTAGTAGCGTCGCATGGGCTCTGCAGCCTCCCCCCAGGCGTTCTTGTAGAAGTCCTCGACCACGGCCTCCGGTTTGAGATCGGGGTCCCAGGCAAATTCGGAAAACGCCCAGAAGCGCAGACCGCAGGGAGCCCAGTCATTGGCCATTTCGCCGTTGATTCCGTCGATGCCTTTGCCCTGCCAGCTCCGGAGGCTTTGGGATAAATATTCGACGTTGGGCATGGTATTGTCGGGACGCGGCGACCCCCATTTCATGATGGCATAATATTCCCGCACAATGGCCTGCCGGACGATCCGGGGCCATTCCTGCAGGAGCCGCGGCACGCTGTTTTTCCAATTAAAGCCGGTGGCTATTCCAACAACCACATTGGGGTGGGCCTCTTTGACCTTTACAGGGATGGCGCTGGGGCGACCGTAGGCGAGAAAACCGACCAGCGTATCGGGAAACTCGGCATGAATTGCCTCCGCGACCTGATTGGCGAGGAGCAGGGCGCAGTCGCCGTAGTTTCCGGCTGCCATGCAACTCTCACACCGGCACATGTCGCCGGTTCCATCGTTTGGACTCACAGAGAGAAGCGGGATCGTCTCACCGGTCAGTTCCTTTTTTTTCCGCAGGTCGCGCAAGGCTCCTTCGATGAACATTTTCACCACTTCGGGATTCGTGGTACAGGGCTGAAGGCCATTCTGAATCGTGCCCTTGCGTTCGCCATCCTTGCTCACCCAGGCAAACAAATCGGGACGCTCCTTAAAGAGGCTGTTGGGAACGAAGTTTGCATAGGAGTGGTAGATCGTCTTCGGCCCGTAGGCTGAGCCCAGACGGTTCCGGCGGCTCCAGTCCTCGAGCATCCGCC
>JBGSSC010000500.1:0-2963 GCA_041737265.1 Terrimicrobiaceae bacterium
ATGATCGGCTCGGCCGACATCTACCTCTTCGACGAGCCGACCAGCGGCCTCTCTTCGAAGGATTCCGAGCACGTCATCGAAATCATCCGCGGCATGTCGCACAACAAAATCGTCCTGGTCACGATCCACCAGCCGACTTCGAAGATTTTCCAGATGTTCCACAAAGCCGCGCTGCTCGACCGCGGCGGGAAACTTGTATTTTTCGGCACGCCGGTCGAGATGCTGAAATATTTTGCCGAAGCCGAGCACGAGCAGCAGTTTGGAATTGCACTCGGCGGGTGCGAGGCCTGCGGCACAACCCGGCCGGAGTTTATTTTCGACGTGCTGGAAACGCCGCTGCGCGATCTCTCGGGCGACATCATCTTTGAGGAAAACAACCGCGGGCAGTTGGTCCCGGCGCGGCGGTTTCCTCCGGACTACTGGCGCGACAAATATGAGGCACACCGGATGGTGCAGGATGTGCAGACGGCCGGTCCGCCGAAAGGAACGTCGGGGCCTTCTTCGAATCCCTCACTTCCCTCGCGGCGGCGCGAGCCACTGCGGTGGCGGGACGAGTGGGGACAGATGAAAGTGCTGATGCTGCGGGCATTTGTGAGCAAGCTGCGCAATCGGGCAAACCTGCTGATCACGCTGTTGGCTGCACCCGCGCTTGCGCTCCTGATTGCATTCGTGCTCCGGTATTCCAAAGCCGAGGCCTACGACTTCGCCAGCGCATATCACATTCCGACCTACCTTTTTCTCTCTCTGGTCGTGGCCATGTTCCTTGGCCTCACCAACAGCGTCGACGATGTCACCCGCGACAAACCGGTCCTCCTGCGGGAGCGCAATCTTAATGTGCGCACCGGTTACTACGTCATTGCAAAGGCCCTCACGCTGGGGGTTTTTGCCGTGCTCCAGTGCGCTCTCTACGTTCTCGTCGGAAACGCGATCCTGGAGGTGCGGGGGATCTTCTGGCTGGCGTTTACCGCGATGCTGCTCACAACCGTGAGTGGATTTGCCATCGGGCTGGTTGTTTCTGCGCTCGTCAACGAAAGCAAGACGGCTGTGCTCGTGATCCCCGTGGTTCTTATCCCCCAGATTATTCTCGCGGGCGCGCTTATCGAGTACGAGGAGATGAACCGCAACCTCGATTTTGTCTATAGCCTGCGGCAGTGGACAGCGACGAATCCGGGGGCGCCTCCCGAGGAGCGGAGTGAACTCCGCGTGCCGACAATCTGCCAGTTTGTTCCAATGCGATGGTCCTACGAGGCGCTTGTTTACGCACAGTCCAAGGGGAACCCGCTCGCCAGCCGGCAGGAACGCATCCAGAAGGAAATCACCCGCATGGCATCCCGCAAGGATCTGAGCGATGCCGACAGGGAACGGCTCGAGGACTTGAAAGACCTGCTCGCCATCACCTCGGGACTCCAAGCGCGGAATGCCGGCCAGCTGGACCGCAAGTTCGCAGAGGTGGACAAAGTTCTTGAGGGAGGTCCGCTCGATCGCAAGCGCTTCACGGCCGGAACCGGGGTCAGCGCCGAGCAACTCTACATCAATCAGAAGGTCAGTGATCTCATCTCAAAAGCCGAGATGGAGCAAAGTGACTACCGCGGGGCGAAGCACATCAATGTCTTCTTCGGACCGGTCAAGGAATACTTCGGGATCCGTTCCGGAGTCCTGGTTTTTAACACTTCGGTTCTCGTGCTCACCAGCCTCGGGTTATTCGTCGCGCTGCATCTGATTCTCAGCCGGCAGATCCGGGGCGGCGGCACCTGATGGCCGTCCATAAAGGACTTTCTCAAGCACAAGCCCCCCGGCAGGGGCCACGTGCGTCCAACGGGGAGCCCCCGTCCGGAGTGCGAGTGAGAGAGCCTCGGCAGGGCATTCTCCCCGGCAACAGCGCACGCATGCGGCAACGATCATCCTGACCATTTTGTAAAGAAACCCGTCTCCTTCAAAGACGAGGGCTGCATGGTTTCCCCGCTCCGAAACATCAATCCGGCTGATCGTTCGCCGGGTGTCGCCGACCGGCCCGCCACGTTTGGCGGAAAAAGCAGAGAAGTCATGCCGGCCGACAAAGAGCGAGGTGGCATCCCTGAGAGCTTCCCCGCGAAGCACCCCCGGTGAGTGCCAGACTCTCCCGAAATCAAACGGCGACAAAACACGCCCCGTGAAAATCCGGTAGCGGTAAATTTTTCCGATGGCGGAAAAGCGGGCGTGAAAACTCTCCGGCACCTCGCGGGCCTTGAGGATCCGCACGGCCGGCGGCAGGCTTGCATTCAAGGCCCGGACCCAATCGCCGGGCTGCAAACGCGTGGGCGGAGGATCGGCATGAAAGCATAGTCCATTGGCGTGCACACCCGCATCGGTGCGCCCGGAACCATGAACCCGGACCGGAGATCCCGCAATCGCCGCAAACGCACGCTCGATGGCATCCTGCACGGCACGCCCTCCCCGCTGGCTCTGCCATCCGCCGAACCCGGAGCCGTCGTACGCGACGATGAACTTCAGCCGCACGGTCGCGAATCGAGCCACGATTGAAGGATCACCTGCGCGGCGGCCTGATCAATCACCGCGCGCTGCTTTTTGGCAGACCTTCCGGCCTCCCTCAGGGCGCGCTCGGCCTGCAGAGTGCTCATCCGCTCATCCCAGGGCAAAACCTTGCAGTTGAGTCTGCCGCGCAGTTCCTCAATGAAGGCGGATGCCTTCTCCGCTGCGGGCCCGCGGCTGCCATCCATGTTTCGAGGCACCCCGACAATCACCGTGCTCACTCCCCGTTCGGCGACTATCCCTGCAATTCGTTCGATCACGGGAACCGAGGCAACCGGGATTGTCTCCACGGGATGCGCAAGCATGCCAAGCGGATCGCTGATTGCAACCCCTACCCGTGCATCACCGAGATCAATGCCAAGACTCAGATCCATTTGATTTGAAAAACGCGCTCACACGCATAGAGTAGACTCCATGCAGCCACTTTCGATTCA
>JBGSSC010000561.1:0-2489 GCA_041737265.1 Terrimicrobiaceae bacterium
GAACCTCGTCGGCATGAGGATCATTTCCGGAGCATCTGCTGCACAGAAACAGCGGGAGGCTGCCTTGCGGACTGAAATTGCCGAAGGGAAGGACTGGATGCTTGCTGCGGAGTTGATCGGTGAAAAAGGCGACAACATCCCCCAGCCTCCCTCCATGGGAGAAAAAGCCGCGACTTCCTCCCTGCTTGCAGAGCTGCGGGCTGCGGTTCAAGAAGACGGGCTCACCATCGTTGAGGAATCGCTTCCTCCGGCTCCCGAGGGGTTGCCTGAGCGTGCGGTTTCCTTGCGGCTAAAACTCTCGGGTCCCTACGCCGGGTTGGTGCGCTTCCTTTTCAAGGTGCAGCAACCGGGGAGCTGGCGTTCGGTCGAACAGTTGATTCTGAAAGCAGACCCGGCTCCCCAAAATGTCCTCGCGGAGATGGAGGTTAGGCAGTATTATGGAGAATTGGCTTCTCCGGGCGGAGAGCCTCCGGCCGAAGGCCCCACTCCATGAGCTCAAATTCCGATCAGATCGCCATCTTGCCTATCCGCCTCCTTTGCGGATTTGCTGCGCTTGTCTGCGCGGGCATCTTGAACGCGGAGGACCCCGCCCCGGAACCCGCGGAACGCACGATGGCTTCCTTTGAATTTCTCTTTGCCAGATCACCTTTCTCTTTGCCGACGGCAGAGGAGTCTTCTCCCCTGGCCGACCGTTATGCGCTCACGGGTGCTGCCGCCTGGGGAGGGGAGCAACGTGTTTTCATTCTCGACCGCACTTCCCAGCAGCGGCATGTCGTTTCGCAGGGACAGGGCGGAGGAGATATGCTTTTGCTGGAGTTCCTGCCCGAAGTGGATCCGCGCCAAATGCGCGCCCGCGTTCAGATTGCCGGTCAGGTCGCAACGCTTGCCTTTGCTGAGACGCCGGCTGCAGCACCGGTCGTACAACCTCCTAATGCCCCGCCTGTCCAGCCAGGAGCTAGTGTGACTCCAGGCACACGCACGCCGGCCATTGCCACCGGAGCTGCCCCCGGACAGCAGCCCGTGCGGCGATCCATCATCCGGCGCAGAAGCATCTCGGGAGTTCCTCCGCCTCCCGAATGAAAGCCTGCCTTCCAGCCATCGTTTTGCTCGTGCTTCCGCTTGCCGCGTTGAGGGCCCAGGCTCCTCCACAAGCTCCCGTATCCCAGTCTCCTGACTCCGTAAATTTGCAGTTTCCCGGGACTTCGATCTTCGAAGTGCTTGTCACGTACGAGCAACTCACCGGAAAACGCCTGATCCGGGACTCGAATCTCGCCGGCCCCAACCTGACCATTATGGCTTCGCAGCCGGTAAGCAGGGATGAAGCGATCCGGCTCATAGAAAGTTCCCTGCTGCTGAACGGCTACAGCCTGATCCCCGTGGACGACCAGACCGTCAAGGTGCTGGGCCCGAGCCGCGCCCCTCGAACGGAGGGATTGCCGCTCTACACCTCCATGGAGCAGTTGAGATCCACTGGCGACAAGGTGATCAGCTTCTTCCAGCCATTAAGGTTTATCACCCCCGAGGAGGCCTCCAGCGTTCTTCAGGGCGTCGTTCAGGTCAACGCCTACGGCTCGATCGTGCCCGCTCCCTCAGCCAACGCACTGATCATCACCGACAAAACTCCGGTTATCATCAAGGCCCTTTCGCTTCTCGAATTGATCGACCGCGAGCCGGCCCAGGTCGTGACCCGCTTTATTCCCCTCAAGCGAGCCAATGCGGAGAAGGTTGTGGAAACGCTGGAAGCCATGTTTGGTGCACCAGATACCGAGCGCAAGCCTGGCACCCCGCCGGCGGCTGGAGGAAATGCTCCACCTCTTCAAGGCCAACAGGCTCCCGTCGCCAGCGTGGGCGGCCCCATCCAATACGAAGACCGGCTCCTCAGCGGAAAAGTGCGCTTTGTTGCCGATGTCCGCACCAACCGCATCCTCGTTATCACCCGCTCGGAAAATTTCCGTTATGTGAGCGAAGTCATCGCCCAGTTGGACGCTGCAGGTTCCTTCGAAGAACCCTTCGTCCGCCCCCTGAACTACATCTCGGTCAACGATGCATTTCCCGTATTGCAGGATTTATTGCGCGACCCTGACAGCGACGAAACCACAACAGCTGCCCCACAGGCCACTCCCGGCAACCCCTTCTCCCAAGGCGGCGGTGGCGGTGGCGGCGGGAGCAGTAACGGGGGAGACAGTCTCTCCCGCCCGGACCGTCTTTCCGATGAGGCGCTTCAGAGCCCTCCCCTCTCAGCAACCGTCGGATTCATGCAGTTGATCGGGGATACGAGCGCAAATACGCTCATTGTTTACGGTCCTCCCGATGGGAAAGAGCGCGCCCGGCAGATTCTCGACCTCCTCGACAGACGCCCGAAGCAGGTTTACCTCGCAGCCGTCATCGGCCAGCTCCGCGTGGGCAAGGGGCTCGATTATGGAGTGAGCTACCTCGTCAAGTACCAGAATTTCAAGCCGCTCCAGTCCCTGATAGGCAACTCGGACACC
>JBGSSC010000576.1:0-2637 GCA_041737265.1 Terrimicrobiaceae bacterium
CGCATTGAGTGTCAGCTCCGCATTCTGCAGTCCAAGCTCCACGATATTGAGCCGGGACATTACTTCCGGATCGCCCGCGGCCTTAGCCTGCGCCGCTTCGAGCAGGGTACGGCCCTTCGCCATCACCTCGGGCGTCATCGCATAACTCAGCAAGATCAATGGATGGCCGCCGCCCAGATTGTCCTTTTTCACATCCTCCATGAAATC
The DNA here is from genome assembly GCA_041737265.1 of Terrimicrobiaceae bacterium. Taxonomy (GTDB): domain Bacteria; phylum Verrucomicrobiota; class Verrucomicrobiia; order Chthoniobacterales; family Terrimicrobiaceae; genus JBGSSC01. Next base: position 208 of record JBGSSC010000576.1, read on the forward strand.
CTGCTCCGTCTTGGAATCCAGCCCGCTGATGAGGTTTTCCCAATACTTGTAGTAAGAAGCCATTTCCGCTTTCGCGGGGCCGAATGCCGAGCAGAATTCGTCCATGATCTCATCGGTGGATTTGTCCGGATCCTGCAGCATCCGTCCGATCATGTAGTAGTTCGGTGCTTGCACCGCCCAGTTGCCGATCAGCGCGTCCCACTCCGTCCCCACCAAGCCGTTTTTGGCAATGAACTTCATGGCCTCGCCAATCCTCGTTGTGAAAATATCGGGCAAGTTATGCCCGCGATGGAGCGTATTTGGACGGAAGAACATTTGCGGTCCGGTCGCCGCCCAACCGGCCCAAATGTCCCGGAATTCTTTGTCCCGCTCATCGGTCCAAAACTGGCCGGGGCCGATCACGGCCGTGAGGAGGATGCGGTCGTTGAGCTTGGTCTGTTTCGGAGGCTCGGTCTGCTGGTAACCGATCTGGTCGCGCACGACCACCCCCGGCTGGATCTTTTCCGCCTCTTTCTGCACGGCGAGGGCGAACTTCATGTAACGATCCGACAGCGACGGACCCGCACTCCGGAAAAAACGCCCGCCTTCGGTCACTCCCTTGAGCACACCCTTGCCCCAATACTCATGCGTTGCAAAGCGCGGGTCCGGCGCATCCCAGGCGCGGCAGGCCTCGCAGAGGCAGCGCCCGGCGATATCGTTCTCATAAACATCAATATGTCCCGCGTCGAAATTGCCGTCGTTCATGTCCTTGCGCCGGCTTTTCCAACGCTCAAGCTTCAGTTCAAGCAGCTTGGGACTTGAGACGCACATGGTGACGAGATTTCCTCCGGCCCCCGGAATCGGTTCGCGTTTGCCATTGGGAAGCAGGGCGAAAATTTCCGGATATTTGTCCTTATATTCGTCCCAGTAGAGCGCATAAGAATGCTGGGTCACGACTGGTTCGATCCGCAGGAACTTCTGCCGCAGCAACCATTGCCGCACATAGCCGGGTGCTTCAGTGAGCATCCAATTCGAAAGATAACGAGGTGCTCCCTGCCTGTCATACTTCTCCACGGCAAGGGTGTCCCGTTTCGGCACATATTCCCCTGTCGGCCCGGGCCAGATCCACCGCACACCCATTTCCTTGTCCAGGAAATCATTAACAGCGAGGTAGGTGCCGGGGGATCTTTTCCAACTCAACCTGCCGCCGCGGTCGACAAGCCAATCCTCTTTCGGGAGATCATCCGGAAGCGACATGTCCGTGTCCTTCCCATAAAAATACAGGCTCCCGTCCTTCAATCGTCCGGCGTAACCATATTTGCCCAAGTCTTCCTTCCCCAGCCCCGCCTTTTCCAGTGCCTTCGTCTGCCCGAAGTACACCTTACCACCGGGCATCTTTTCCGCCTCCGTTTCTGTGACAATCGGCAGCTCGGCCCCGCTCGCCTTCTTCACGTTGTATTGGAATTCCATCGCCGCATAGGTGCTGATGAACTTCTGTTCATCAGGAACCACGAGCACTGCTTTCGGCTGGCCATTTTCAGCCAGAGTGAGCGCCCCTGCGCCTCCGCTTACAGCCAAAAATGCAAGGACAAATGCAGCACAACGTTTGAGGGAAAGGCTTCGATTCATAGGGGAAGAAACTGGGCTTAAGCAAACAACACTTAACAGAAATAAAACTCAACTGTACTTCGGTCGTTCCTTACGCAATAATGATGCTGATCAAAGCATCCCCGCATAGATTGAGCTAAGGATGACTCCGGCTTCTCCTTCAAAATCTTTCTCTGACGCCAAAATCAACTCTCGTAGCTGGAAAACGTCTGACCCGTGGTGGATGTTCTGAGTTTAATGAATAGAGCGAAACGGGACTAACCGACAATCGCCTTGGTAGCCGAGGCCAGGATACGATCAATTTCCTTTTCCTGGTCCTCACTCAATGGGCGCGCTACAGGCTCCAACAGGGCAGCCCGGAGCCTCTCCTTTGCGAGCTCCAGCGACTTGTCCAGATCGACACCCACCTTCCCTTGGGGGTTGGAGCGTTTGAAAACCCGGGGCAGCCACATCTCGCTGCGAAAATGTTCGGCCGAGTGGTCCTGGTCAAGGAAAGTGCCGCCACTGCCCACGGACTTGATGAGGTCTTCAGCGATGGTCTCCGCCGTAACCTCGATTCCCTGAAGGAAAGCGTCCATCATTTCCGCCATTTCGATGTCGATGAACACCTGTGCCAGGGACGCACATGCATTGGAAGGACCCATGATCCCCAAACGCACCTGCGCACCGCTGTGAAACAGAAACAGCGACAGCATGCTTGTGAACATGCGTTCCACCCCGGCCTGAATGCCTCCAGGCACGTGCGAGTCGATTACAAAATGAAAACAACACATCGGGAAGCCAAAGAACCCCGACAAGTACAAGCCGGCAGCACACGCAACCCCTTTGCGGGGGTCGGCAAAC
>JBGSSC010000611.1:0-1866 GCA_041737265.1 Terrimicrobiaceae bacterium
CTGCGGATGGCATTGCGCCCTGCACGACAAGCACCCGTTGAAGCGCCGGGTCGATGGGCAACCACACCGCGGCCGCAATGATCAAGAGTGGCAATATAAGCAGTCGCACAAGCAGAGCGAGTCCGGTGGTGCTCAGGCCGCTCACAAGAAGCTCCACTTTCGCATAATCGGCCAGCATGGCGCCTGTCAGAAGCAGCGCAAAGGGAACTGCGCACTGTCCCAGCATGTGAAGGGATGTTCGCACGGGAGGCGGAATGATCGCCGCGGCCCCCAGCAGGTTCAGTGCAAGAGCCGCAGAAATCGCGATCACGGGGGGATTCACCAAATGGCGGAGCCAGTGCTTCCCGACGATGCCTCCGGAGACTGTTGCCAGTCCGATGCTCCAAAATGCGATTTCAACCCCCAGATTGAATGCCAACAACACCCCGACAACCTCCCGATCAAAAAGCGCCATGCACAGAGGGATCGGGATGTAGCCATAATTCTGGATCCCGGAAGTCACCCCGAAGGTCCTGCGCACCTTGGTGCCTTTCAAAACAAGCGTTCCGGCAGCGAATGCCATCCCGATGCCCAAAGCGACGCTGCCGAATCCCGCGAGAGGTGGAAGGAAAAGATTGCCCGGCCTCGAAAGCGCTTCGTTGCCGATGATGACGTCCAAAGCCAGACAGGGGATCAATAGATTGATTACAACTCCCAGCAGGGAGTCATCGGCCTGGGTGCTCAGAACCCCTGTGCGCCTCAGGACAAACCCTGACACAATCACGAGAAAGATCGGCAGGTAAAGCAGCAGGATTGTCCCCGGGTCAGCGCTCATCGGACTGGAATGCACGGGAGTCTGCCGGTGCGTGCTGGGAGAGCGGCGGGCGGCGATTCAAAGTCGGGGCGCTTTCGGTGATCGCAAAAAATTGGCGAAGTGCTTTTTCAAGGCTTCCTTCGCGGAGAGGTAGGATCCTCTCGGCACTGCGCTTGTGGAAATGGCGCTTACCAGAGCAGAAACGGATACTTCCGGAATGGAAACTTCGGTGTGGCTTATGCCCACCGCCGATGAGTGGTGGGCATCGCTGCCAGCCAGTCCGGCAAGTCCGTGCTCTGAAGCGTAGTGGAGTGCGGCGGTATTGAATGCCTTGGACGAAACTGCTGCGTTGAACACCTCAAGTGCTGTCAGAGGCAGGGTGTCCAGAATTTTCGGGATAATGCCATGACGCCAGCGGTCGAAGGGGTGGGCCGGGACGGGAATGCCCCCGCGCTCAAGGATTTCAGCCGCAACCTCCACCGCAGGGATTCCCGCCAGATCAGGGAGGGTTGTGCCGATACAAAGTAGGTGGCCGTCGGCCGTGCTGACTTCCACCCCGGGCACCACAAGAAAGCCATCAACGGGCAGTCCATCAGCGGTGGCAAGCCCATGTTCCAGGCAGTATGCATGAGCCCGGCACGTGTCGTGGTCGGTGATGGCGATACCATCGAGGCCCCTTGCGCGGGCGGCGCGTATGAGATCTTCCGGTTTTGACGCCGCGTCTGCGGAGAACCAAGAATGAACGTGGAGATCGAAACGGGCCATGTATTCATTTCCCGCAGGATCCGCAAATGTGTAAAGGGTGAATTTCGAGGCTGGCGGTGTCCTGCCTCAGCATTCATTATCCGCGGATTCCATGAGTGCGGCATTCAAAGAATGGGCAGTAGTCTGTGAGGCTCTCGGCGGAGGTCTCCAGAGCGTGATCGTGCGCAAGGGGGGGATCGCCGAGGGGCGGGAAGGGTTCGCATTTCGCGAGGTCGAGTTTTTCCTCTTTCCCACCTGGTTTCACGAGCAGATTGAGCGGACCCGGCTCCCGAAGGAGACGGCGCTTCCTGCGGAACCCGCGGAGGTTC
>JBGSSC010000613.1:0-5807 GCA_041737265.1 Terrimicrobiaceae bacterium
ATTTGCCCGAACCGCTGAGACCGGTAACGACGACAATCTTTCCCCTCGGGATTTCGACATCTATGTTCTTGAGATTGTGCTCGCGGGCTCCGCGCACAACGATGGCTCCCTCGCTCGGGCCGAGAGGGGAAGGAAGCTTTCTGGAAGCCATCTTCTTCGGCCGTTCGCTCAGCGCTTCCTTCAAAAACCGTCCGGTATGGGATGCTCCGCACGCGGCGACCTTTTCCGGCGTTCCTGCGACGACAATCTCTCCGCCCCGCGTCCCGGCCTCGGGCCCGAGGTCGATGACCCAGTCCGCGCATTTGATCACTTCGAGGTTGTGCTCAATGACCACGAGGCTTTCTCCAGCCTCCACCAATCGTTTGAAGACATCGAGCAGCCTTGCGATATCGTCAAAGTGCAACCCGGTGGTCGGCTCATCGAAAAGCAACATCGTCTTTTCATCGCGCGGCGCGCAAAGATGGCCGGCAAGTTTCAGGCGCTGGGACTCTCCGCCCGAGAGCTCGTTGACCGGTTGTCCGAGCCGCAGGTAGCCAAGGCCGACGTCATCGAGCACGCGCAGAGAGCGGGCCAGCGGTGGTCGCTCGGAGAAAAAGACGAGCGCTTCGGAGACAGTCATCTCCAGGATGTCGTGAATGGATTTTTCGCGGTAGCGGATTGCAAGCACGTGGTGCTGGAAACGGGTTCCCTCGCATTCCGGACACTTGAGATACAGGTCGCTGAGAAATTGCATCTCGACCTTTTCGTAACCAAGTCCGCCACAGCGGGGGCAGCGTCCGTCGCCGGCGTTGAACGAGAACGAGGATGGGGAAAGCCCCGCGGCGAGCGCTTGCGGAAGCGTTCCGAAGATATCACGGATCACGTCATAGGCACCGACATAAACCGCCGGCGTCGATCTCGGGCTGCGGCCAAGAGGCGATTGGTCGACAATCACGGCACCACCCAGATCTTCATCGCCGCGGATCGATTTCCATGTGCCCGCGTCCTCGCCTTCGCCCGCCTCCGAGCCGGAGATCGCGTGGAAGAGGGCTCCGTGGACCAGCGAGCTTTTTCCGGAACCGGAAACCCCCGTCACACAGCAGAGCACGCCGAGTGGAATATCCGCATTCACTCCCTTCAGGTTGTGGTGGCAGACGCCTTTCAAGCGGACCCAACCCTCAGGCTTCCGGCGGTGTTCCGGCACTGCAATCTTCTTTGTTCCGGTGAGATAATCCCGGGTCAGAGAAGGGAGTTTGCTTTTGCCGAGAAGGTCCTCTGCCGGGCCCGAGAAAACGAGTTCTCCGCCGGTGATCCCGCGGCCCGGGCCGATGTCCACAAGGTGGTCGGCGGCCCGGATGACCGCTTCTTCATGTTCGACAACGATCAGTGTGTTTCCCTTGTCGCGCAGGGCGTGGAGGATCTCGATGAGGCGACCGGTATCGCGGGGATGCAGTCCCACGCTCGGTTCATCGAGAACGAAGAGAGTGTTCGTAAGCGATGCACCCAGGCAGGCCGTAAGGTTGACCCGCTCGATTTCTCCGCCCGAGAGAGAGCGCGTGGGGCGGTCAAGTGTCAGGTACCCGAGGCCCACATGGTCGAGATACCCGACGCGCGAACGAACTTGATTGAGCAACAAGCGGGCACCGGGGTCTTCCGGAGGCAGCTCGATGGCATCAAGCAACCCACAGAGCTCCACCGCAGGGGTCGAGGCAAACTGCGGCAGTGTCAACCCTGCGGGCTGGAGCCGGTAATTGAGGGCCTCCGGCTGCAACCGTCCCCCCTTGCATTCCGTGCAGGCACAGTAGCTGCGATAGCGGCTCAGGAGCACCCGCACATGCATTTTGTAAGTTTTGGTTTCGAGCCAGTCGAAGTAGCCGCGCACACCGTACCACTGGCCGTTTTCCCACGCCTCGAGGGTGTTCCCCCCTTCGCCTTCGAGCACCCATCGCTGATCAGATTCCGGCAGCTCCTCAAACGGACACCTCACATCCACATCGTGTCTCGACGCGGCCTTCATGAGGTCGCGTTGACACTCCTGAGACTGGCCGGTTTGGAAGGGGCGCACGACGCCTCCCGCGATCGAGATGCTTCGGTCGGGCATGACGCGGCTCCAATCGATACCAATCACACGCCCGAAGCCCTTGCAGGCCGGGCATGCGCCGAGCGGGTTGTTGAATGAAAAGAGCCCGGGGCTTGGAGGCCGCAGGTCCGTATCGCAATGGGCACAATGCCATCCCGAGGAATGCGGGTGCATGGTTTCGTTGTCCCAAATGCCGGCCTGACCCTGCCCCAGACGCAGTGCCGCTTCGATGGCCTCGGTCATGCGGGAGAGGTTGTGTTTTGTGGCCTCGATGCGGTCCTGCACGACCGGAACCCTTGCAGGCAGGCGGGAGTTGGGCGGCTCCTCATCGGTTCGCACGACCTTTCCGTACAGCAAGACCCGGAGGTATCCCTGGGACTTCAGGAAGGCAAAAAAGTCTCCGGGTTTCGTGCCCGGCGGGGCATTGACCGGAAAAGTGACCAGGACCTGCCTCCCCGCTGCCCGCGCAATGGTTTGTAATGCGACCGCCTGCGCCGACTCCGGGAGCACTTCCCTGCTGCATGTCGGGCAGAAGCAATGGGCTGCCCGCGCAAACAAGAGCTTCAGATAATCATTGATCTCCGTGATCGTGCCGACCGTCGAGCGGGTTGTCCGCACGTTGTTGGCCTGGCCGATCGCGATCGCCGGAGGGATCCCCTCGATGAGGTCTGCCTTCGGCTTGTCCATGCGGTCCAGGAACTGGCGGGTGTAGGGACTGAAGGTCTCCACGTATCGCCGCTGTCCCTCCGCGTAGAGGGTGTTGAAAGCTAGGCTTGATTTACCGCTTCCACTCGGGCCGGTCACGACGATCAGTTGCCCGCATGGCAGGTCGAGATCTATTCCCCGGAGGTTGTTTTGGCGGGCACCACGGACACGGATCACAGAAGACATCAGGCCGGATTCCTTGAAAAATGAAGTTGAGTGCGACTGAGTTTTGCTTCCCGCCCGATCTCAGCTCCTTCAAGGAAACCGTTGGACTTTTCGCAGCGAAAAGTCCTGAGCGAGGCCTTGGGATTTGGAGCCGGAATCAGCATAGGGCAGAAGTTTTTGAACATGGATTTCGTGGTCTGAGGCAGTACCTCGCTTAATATACGACGGTTTGGGTGTTGTGAGTGCCGTTTTCTTTGCAAGGGAACCGGGTTCTATACACCATGCCCGGCCGATTGGCGAGAACGGGCATTGCGAGGCAAAATTTTATGCTCCGGGGTGCCGGGCGTCTTTTTCCCGCTGGTGGTCCCGGCATTCTGCCCGGCTCCCGCCGGATCAGCCAACCTCACGCCTTGCCCATGCCGGTCGCAGCGTTTATCAAAATGGATTCCCTGATGATCAAAGTTGAGAACCTCACCAAACGCTATGGGAGCGTGACCGCCGTCAACTCGATCAGCTTCGAGGTGGGCAAAGGCGAAATTGCCGGATTCCTCGGGCCGAACGGTGCCGGTAAATCCACAACCATGCGTGTGTTGGCCTGTTATCTGCCTCCGACTTCCGGCCGCGCCGAAGTGGCGGGTTATGATGTCTTTGAGGATTCGGTACGGGCCCGCGAGCGAATCGGCTACATGCCTGAGAACGTCCCTCTTCCCACGGATATGAGGGTGCGCGATTACCTTGCCTTCCGGGCCAGGCTCAAAGGAGTGCCGGGGCGCCGGGTGAATGAGCGGATCGGCGACGTTTGTGATCTCTGCGGATTGGCGGATTCGGGACGGAAGTTTATCGGCACTCTTTCCAAAGGTTATCGCCAGCGGGTCGGACTGGCCGACGCCATGGTCCATGAGCCCGACCTTCTCATCCTCGACGAGCCGACTATCGGCCTCGATCCCAATCAGATCCGTGAGGTGAGGGCACTCATCAAGAACTTAAGCCGGCATCATACGATTCTCCTTTCGACCCATATTTTGCCCGAGGTCGAGATGACCTGTTCGCGGGTGATCATCATCAACGCCGGCAAAATCGAGGCAGTTGATACGGCGCAGAACCTTCGCGACAAGCTGGGAGATCCCGGGCGAACCCGCCTTGAGGCACTGGTTGGAGACCGCGATGCTGCGGTTCGCGCGTTGTCCGGGATCGAGGGGGTGAGGGAAGTCGAGACCACCGGGCGCGGGGAATGGACCTCCTTCCTGCTCCATGCCGGAAGAGATGTGCGCGAGGAGGTGTTCCGGATCGCTTCGCGGGAGAAATGGCGTGTGCGCGAGTTGTCCCGCATGGCCATCTCCCTTGAAGAGGTTTTCGCCGAAGTAACCCACCGCGAGGAACCCTGAGTTGATATGAGGCGCTTTCTCACTTTGTTTTCCCGCGAGCTCGGTCGCTCGCTCGGTCAGCCCCTCGCCTGGGTCGTCCTCGCGTTCTTTCTCCTCCTGACCGGGGTGAACTTTCAAGCCGGTGTCACGGCGATGAACAGGGAAACCGGCGTCACTTCGGCAGTCGAAGCGTTTTTTAACTCCCTGCTTTTCTGGTTTCCCTTCCTTCTTTGTTTTCCCCTTCTGACGATGAGGCTCTTCAGTGAAGAGTACAAGCTCGGCACGATCGAGACTCTGATGACGGCACCCGTTCGGGATGGAGAGGTTGTGCTGGCAAAGTTTTTTGGTGCCCTCGTATTCTTTGCGGTGTTGTGGCTTCCGAGTCTTCTCTACTTCGCGGTTTTCCACTGGGTGAGCGGTCAACCCGCTGCCGATGCAGCGGGTTCGTTCCTGGGGGCCTACACGATGGTTTTTCTGGCTGGTTCCTTCTACCTTTCCCTCGGATGTCTGGCATCGGCGCTAACCGACAACCAGATTGTCGCCGGTGTCTCGGCGGGGGTTTTGTGCTGCATGATGTTCTTTCTCGGCCTCCTTTGGTTTTTCTTTCCCAGCGCAAGCCCACTGCTGCGCACGATGGCCTATTACGTTTCCACCATCGAGCACATGGGCGACTTTTCGCGCGGGATTTTCGACAGCCGGCCGGTCATCTTTTATCTCAGCCTGACAGCCTTCTTCCTCTTTCTCACCTACCATGCACTGCAACACAGGAGGTGGAAATCATGAGCCGCCGCGGACGCATCCGCGTGAACGTCGCGGTCCAATTGCTGGCTGCGGTAGTCTCCCTGATCGCGGTGAATGTCATTGGAATGGAGTTTGGTATGCGGGCCGACTTCTCGCGTTCCCAGAAGTTTGCGTTGTCCGGGCAGATGAAGAGGTTGCTCCGGGAGCTCAAACAGCCGCTTGAGATCACGGTCTTTTTTTCCCGCACGACGGTCTCTCCGGTGAGTGCCCTGTACGGGGACGTGGGCAACTTTCTCGACGAGCTGGTTTTCTCCGGACGTTCCCACGTGCGTGTGGAATTCGTTGACCCGGTGCGCGATCTCTCGCGCGCCAGGGAAATCCAGGCCAAGTACAAATTCCGCGCTGATGAGAATGTTCTCGTTCTCGACTACGGCGGTCGGACCGCATTCCTGCCTGTCGCTGAAATGGCGGATTTCGATCTGGCTGCTGTTGCCGGCGGCGGTCAGCCCCGGGTGTTGGCCTTCAAAGGGGAACAGGCCTTTGCCGGTGCCCTCGTCAGCCTGGTGACTCCCGCTTCCCGGAAGGTCTGTTTTTTGCAGGGTCACGGCGAGCCTCCACTGGGGGAGGGGTCCCCGGTTTCCGCGTTCCGGGATTATATTGTGCGCCAGAATGTTCCTGTGGAACCATTGAGTCTCGCGGGTCTCGATGCCGTGCCTGCCGATTGTGAGGCGGTCTTTGTGATCGGCCCGCAGGTCGATATTCCCGAGCGCGAG
>JBGSSC010000625.1:0-3097 GCA_041737265.1 Terrimicrobiaceae bacterium
TTTTCCGGGATGGGGCCAGCCCGACGGCACGGGCTTCATGAACTTCACCCCCTTGAATTATATCGGGGGTGGATGAAGTTGTGATGATTTTTGAGTTGTCCGTCGCTGTAGATTACCGCTAAATTGGGTTTCACGTTTTTATGAGATCGAAGCGGATATGCGAATGATAGTCCCCTCCAGACGTATGCGAGGTCGCGAAAAGTCGCCCAATCTTTCGTGGGCGGGTTATTGGCGAATTGAATGACCTCACACCGTTTGTCAGACTGAGCCTGCCGCCGGTGCTTGCCCCCAGGCAGGGGGTCGCCCTACGAGTCCGGCCAATTGGTTGTCACGGTGAGGGCTGGTGCCCTGCGCTGGACCTGGCGATGGCAAGCGTGACTTGTCCTATGGCGTGCGCTCCGAGTTTGGTGCGCCGTTCGCCGCGGCAGCCGTTCGGGGGGGAACTGGGTGCTACCGCACCTTCGCGGCAAGAAAACCAAACAACGAACCCAACCGCAGATCTCCAATTTAGAAGTATCCCACTCCATGGGTCAGGTCATGTGACCAAGAGGCCAACCACGCCTCGGTTGCGCAGGTTTAAGCCGAGAGGTCCGACCTGCTTGAGAAAAGTAAGCGTAACTTCTAGCACATCTACCGGAAGAAGTAGAAGTGTCATAACCTGCGGGAATGACAGATCTACCAAGTTCGCTAGAAGTTCTGAAGGTTGATACAACCGGGCGAGTCCGCACGTCCCCAGAAAGGCGGGAGGAGATCGTGGCGGCCTATCGGCGTAGTGGGATGACCGGGCGTCAGTTTGCGCAATACTCTGGGGTGAAGTATCCGACGCTGATGAGTTGGGTAGGGAAAGCCGCGAGCAATGCGTCGATAGCCGAGGTGCCAGGGGTGGATAGCATCCAATGGGTGGAGGCCAGAGTTGAAGCCGGCGGGGAAGGTCTCGTGGTTGAGATCGGGGGATCGGTAAAGATGAAGGTGGGCAATTCGAGACAAGCAGCATTGGCGGCGGAGGTCGTCCGCGGGTTGGAGCTGATAGGCAGGTCATGCTGAGTTTTTCGGGTAATCTGCGGATTTTTGTGGCGGTGGAACCCTGTGACATGCGCAAAGGTTACGAGGGGTTGTCGGCGTTGGCTGGAGGTGTCCTTGGGGAGGATGTGCGCAGCGGAGCACTTTTTGTGTTTTGCAACCGGCGACGAACCCGGCTCAAGATTTTGTATTTTGACGGCAGCGGAATTTGGGTAATGGGCAAGCGCTTGGAGCAGGGCACGTTTTCCTGGCCGAAGCTCACTGAGGGAGGATCGCCCAAAGTGATGCTGCGAGCGGAGGCTCTGGCCATGCTCACCGATGGGATTGACCTGCGTGGAGCGAAGATGAGGCCGTGGTATGAAAGAAGCTAAAAATAGCTAAGCAAACTTCTTGTTGCCGCACACTTTGGCATTGGATCTGCTTGTTAACAGACGATGGCAGAGCCCACCATAAGAGAACTTCTCAAGAAGCTTGAAGAGCGCGATGCGGTCATCGCAGAACTGCGAGTCGAGATCACCCACCTGCGCAGCGAGAACGCGCGATTGAGAGCTGAGAACATGCTCCTGCGTCAAAAAGTCGACAAGCTCTCTCGCATGATTTACGGGACCAAGAGCGAACCCTTCAATCCCAACCAGCCGGATTTTTTTCAATTAGTCCCCGCCACCGGGCAAGAGGCGGGGACCTTCCAGGAAAAGCCCAACCCTGGCCGTAGAGAGAAAACCCGACGCACTTCGGGAATCCCGGAAAATCTGCCGGTAGATGAGACAATCATAGATCCACTGGAAGTGCAGGCCGAGCCGGAGGCCTACAAACACATCGGAGACGAAATCAGTGAACAGCTCGACTACACGCCGGGAGCCTTCCGCAAGGTGCGCACAGTGCGGCGCAAGTATGTGCGAAAAAACACCGTGGATGCCAAGCCGGTCATCGCCCCTCTTCCTCCCAAGCTCCAGGACGGCTGTATGGCGGCCCCCGGTCTGCTGGCCAGCATTGTGGTGGGACGTTATGTGGATCATCTCCCGTTCTATCGTCAGGAAAGCATCTTCAAAACACGCCACGGAATCTTTATCCCCCGGCAGAACATGGTGCGCTGGGTTGATATGATTGCCGACCGCCTGGAGCCCATCTACAAAATCCTCCAGGACGGAGTGCTTGGTGGGGATTACATCCAGATGGATGAAACACCGGTTCGATATCTTGATCCGGGTGCAGGGAAAGCTCCCTTGGGCTACATGTGGGTTACCTCGCGACCCGGCGGCGACGCGATTTTCCACTGGGAGACAAGCCGCTCTACCCACTGCGTGAAGAAGATCCTGCCCAAGGACTTTGCGGGCATCCTTCAGACCGATGCCTATGCCGCCTATGGAAGCTATGCCAAGGAACACCCAGAGGTTGTGATGGCCGGGTGTCTGGCCCACGCGAGGCGCAAATTTTACGAGGCTCGCGATCAGAATCTCGCCTTTGGCAACTTCATGCTCAGCCACATCGGCGAGCTCTACCATGTGGAGCGTTCCCTGCGAAAGCGAAGGGCCGGGCCTGCGCTGAGAAAAGCTGAGCGCAACTCAGCCTCCCGACCCATCCTCGCTCGGATGGAAAAAGCCCTCAAAATCATGACACCCAAGTTCCTGCCGCAGAGCAATGCGGGTAGGGCCATTCGCTATGCACTTTCCATCTGGGACTCTTTGCTCGTTTATCTCGATGAAGGCCGGGTGGAGGTCGACAATAATCTCATCGAGAATGCGGTCCGGCCCACAGCCGTTGGCAAGAAGAACTGGCTCTTCATCGGGGCAGCCGAGGCCGGAAAGAAAACCGCCATCCTCTACACCATCGTGGAGTCCTGCCGTCGCCTTGGCATTGACCCCTACGCCTACCTTCACGACGTCCTGACCAGGCTCCCCAGCACCACCAATCACACGATTGCCGCCCTCACCCCGGAAAACTGGGCCAAGGCTCTCTTCTCCGCCAAGCCCCGCCAAGCCGCTGCAGCATAGCAGGTAGAAGTGTTAGATCGATTCGATCCGACGGTTATGCAAAATCTGTCCCGATTATGCCGACCTGTGCTATAAGTGCCGCTTAC
>JBGSSC010000637.1:0-2588 GCA_041737265.1 Terrimicrobiaceae bacterium
CCGTGAGCCGTGAGCCGTGAGCCGTGAGCCGTGAGCCGTGAGCCGTGAGCCGTGAGCCGTGAGCCGTGAGCCGTGAGCCGTGAGCCGTGAGCCGTGAGCCGTGAGCCGTTCCTGTTCATCTACAGCTTGCTTAGAATTGAGCTCCCTTGCTTGTCAACCGAAAATCCCTATCGGCGGTCATGATTCGAATGGAAGCGAGGACGAGGGGACGAAGGGACGCATATTGTTCTCATCTCGACATGCGCCACTCCCTTTGCCGGGGTTTACTCCTTCATTTTACCTCTTTCCAAAACCGGCCCATACGCTCAAATGCATTGACGTGACAAATCTGATCCATGTGGCCCGTGACGGCCGGTCGCTCGGGCGCTTCGATGCACAAGAAGTGGCCGAGGGTCTCCTCACCGGGCGTTTTCTGGCAACCGACCTCGGCTGGTATGATCCGATGCCCGTCTGGCTGCCGCTCTCTCAGATTGAGGGAATGCCCGCTGCCCGCACCCCGCCGAAGCTGGAGGAGTTGCCGCCACTGCAACTCGAACCCGCATGGGAGTGGCGGGGCGAAGTCGGCATTCCCACCGCCGCCGCCGAAACGGTTTCCGTCGCCCTCGGTAAACCCCGGGAATTTTTTGCAACGATGCGGACCGAAGGGGGCTTCCGCACGCCGCTTCTCTTTCACGTCTTGCTCGGAACGCTGACCGGTTGGGTGGCCCTCGGCTACCAGTACGCCATTTACAGGGTCAACCCCGGAGGTCTTGGGGAAATTGTTGCCGACGCGGGGCCGGGGTTTGTTGGCACGGTCTTCGGGGTCTTTGCGGCGTTGTTGCCTTTGGGTGTGGCAGTTTCCTCTTTCATTTCCTCAGGGGCTTTCCATGCATGCCTGAAACTTTTCTCTCCGTCTGAAGTCCGCTTCGAGGCGACATTCCGGGTCTATTGTTACGCGTGGGGGGCGGCGTCTGTCTTCCAACTCGTTCCGGTCTGCGGGGCGTACATGTTCCCGGCATTTGCCGTTTATCTCACCGTGATTGGATTGAAGTCCGCTCATCGCGCGAACCCGTGGGCCTCCGTCTTCGCGGTGCTGGTGCCGGTATTGCTCTGCTACGGAGTGATGGCCGCCTCGTTGGCGTTTTCCGGTGTCGGCCTCAAGTGATGGCAAAGACCGGGCTTGCGGCATCCTGACCCGCACAGTGAACACGCGGGATTTTTGCCCGCCCTGCAAAGCAATTGGTGATCACTCCCGCAGCGAGCTGCGGACAATTACAATCGCGGCTGAGGTGTCCGAGAATGATGGTCGACAGCTCGGGCGCATCCACCTGCGCGAGGAGGTTCGCCGCATCGGCGTTGGAAAGGTGTCCGTGCCGTGACGTGATTCGCTGCTTCACCGACCATGGCCTCCTGGTGTCCTTCTCCAAAAGTGTTCCGTCGTAGTTCGTTTCGAGGAGCATCCCGCGCACTCCGCGCAGTGACTCGACGATCAGGCGGGTCACGTAGCCGAGATCGGTCAGCACGGCAAAGGCAGTATCCGCTTCTTCGATCCGGAATGCCACCGGGTCGGCGGCATCGTGCGGCACAGAAAAGCTTCGTACGCCAACCCCTGCGACTTCGAAGCGGGCCCCCGTTTCAAAAAGCCGCCAGCGGATTTCCCCGGCCGCCTTCGCGTCGCAAATAGCGCGGGCCGTCGAGGAATTGGAATAAACCGGCACTTCCCACTTTTTGGAGAAGACGCACACCGCCGAAGCATGGTCGGAATGTTCATGGGTCAGCAGGATCCCCGCGAGGCGGGCGGGGTCACTGCCGGCCTCGCGGATTCGGGATTCCAGTTTGCGTGCCGAGAGGCCGGCATCCACGAGAAATTCGCAGCCTCCAGCGCGAACGAGCAGGCTGTTTCCCGAGCTTCCGCTGGCAAGAACGATAACCTCCACGGCTACCGGATGAGGCCCCAGCGCGGGCTGAAGGGCCAATAGACGAGGAATCCCCGCCCCGTGACATTTTTCTCGGGAACGATTCCCCAATATCTGCTGTCACTTGAGTGGTAGCTGTTGTCCCCCAGAGCGAAATAGCTTTTTGGAGGAACTTCGAAGGAGGCTTCGGGAGTGTTCAATAGGGGAAAGCTGGTAATGTTGGCGTAGCCGCGGTAGCCGTCCCGGCAACTCATCACGCGCAGAAGAGTCCATTCGACAGGCCGTGCCCCGTCGATCTCAAGGTCGGGCGCAGCGATCTTAAGAATGTCACCGGGCACACCGGCAAGGCGCTTGATGTAGTGTTGGGACATTCCCGGCGGCAGCGTCTCTGCGATCCGGCGGATGCCGGTGGTCTTGAAAACAAAAACGTCCCCCCGCGACGGAGGCATAAAGTTATAGAAAACCTTGTCGACAAAAACCTGATCCCCGGTGTCCATCTTTCCTCGCGCTATAGGCTCACCCTTCCGGTAGGTCCGGCCGGGCGCGATCCTGAATGCCCTGGCCAGGGGGTCCTTCGGGGCGAATACCGAGTAGGAGCGTTCTCCGCAGCGGATGTCGGTAAAAGTGAAAAAATTCAGGTGCGTGCGTTCGGAGAGTCCGGTGACCGTCACGTCGGCATCGGCGATGAGGTTC
>JBGSSC010000659.1:0-2536 GCA_041737265.1 Terrimicrobiaceae bacterium
ACTCCATTTTCAGCTGCCCTGACCTCATAATTGTCGGCTTCCAGTGCGGTTGTCAGCAGACGCCGCATCTGGATTTCGTCATCGATGATGAGGGCCTTCATTCGGGGAGTTTCATGGTGCCGCCGACAGGAATGATGAGGGAGAAGACCGCTCCTCCGCCAGCCCGGTTTGAGGCCTGAAGCGATCCTCCATGGATTTCCGCCAGGTGGCGCGCGATTGCGAGCCCGAGCCCCACTCCACCGGCGGGGGCGTCCGAACCGCGGACGAATTTTGCAAAAATGTCCCGCCCGGGCGGCAAGCCGGGTCCGCGGTCGCTCACCAGGATTTGAACCGACCCGGCGACTTCCTTCAAGGTAACTTCCGGATTGGTGTCCGATCGTCCATGGCTGAGTGCATTGTGAATGAGCAGAGTCAATGCCTGGGTGATCAATCCGGCGTCCGCACGAATGTGCGGGGCGGAACCTCCGACGACGACATTTCCATCGGCCCCTTCGCAGAGCCGGATGGCATCATGCACCAACTCCGCCGGATCGCACCATTCAAGAGTGGGCTGCAGGTGTCCGGACTCGATCCGCGTGGCATCGAGAAGCTGCCCGAGCGTCCGTTGGAGACGGTTTGCGGCCTGCGTCAACTCAGCGAGATCCGGGGCCGGGAGTTCGAGCGAGGCTTTGATTGCGGCAACGGGAGTCTTGAGTTCGTGGGACACGCTGTCAAAGAGCGTTCTTTGGAGTTTGGAAGCCTCCGTGATGATGGAGGCCCTTCGTTGGGCGTGCGTGGCGCGTTCCTTTGCAGCAACGACGGCAAACTGCGACACGAAGGTATCCAGAAGTCCCCGTTGTTCGGGTTGGAGAATCTTATCTGCCTGCAACTGGACTGCCACAACGCCTTCGACATGGCTGCCCGACATAACCGGGAGGTGCAGTCCCCGGGAATCGGGCAGAGTATCCGTGTTGCTTCCGGCGGCCCGCAAGTTGGTGAATACCCACTTTGCGACCGCCTCTTCAGCAACGGGAATCTGCCAGGTGCTTCCAGGCTTTGCATCGAGGGAGAACCGGCCGTTCTCATCCCGTAAAAACACCGCAGTCTGCAACCCGAAAATGGTTTGAACCTGATTGCATAGGGCTTCGACCGCTTCATCAATGGTCGTTGCGCTGGCAAAATTTCTAGTGAGTTCAAAAAGGGCGATGGCGCGTTTTTCCCTCCGGCTTTCCAGTTGTTCCCGCTCGCGAAGGCGGCTGGTCAGATGGCCGATGACAAATGCAACCACGAAGAACATGGAGAACATCAGCACATCGCCCGCATGGCCGATCTGGAGGGTGAATCGTGGAGGGATGAAAAGGAAATTCCATGCCAGCGCGGAAAGTGTGGCCAAAACCAGGGTTTGTCTTCGCGGGAGCGTGATCCCGGTAATCACGACGACAAGCAGATAGAGGAGGGCCACAGTCCAGTAGCCAATCGGCTCGAGAATCCAAAGCCCGAAGCCGGTCACAGCGGCAACCAAAGCGAGCACGATCAGATTCTCTCTCCACTGCACACCCTTGCCATTGGCCCTGGGAAGCGCTGCCGGTGGATAAGCCTCTTCGGTGCGGATGAGTTGGACATCCATGCTCCCGCTGTTTTCGATTGTCCATGCGACCGGTGAGCGGAGAAACCACTTCCATGCGGGCCCGTGCGGTTTGCCAAGGATGATGTGCGTCGCGCGCTTTTCCCGTGCCACGCGCACGAGGGTTTGGGCCACCGATGTGCCCCCGGCAAGAATCACCTCCGCACCCAGCTCCCGGGCAAGGGAAAGGTTTGCCGTGCGACGGCTCTCGTCGGCCGCGGAGAGAGGGTGAGGGGTTTCGACAGCCACCGCGATCCACGGCACCTCAAGCCCGGCAGCGTACCGCCTCGTCCATCGCAAAAGCTGCGCGGAATGCGGGCTCGCGCTCACGCCCACGACCAGGAGATCCCCTCCAGCGGCTCCCGCTGCGATTCCGTCGGCCGAACGGGACTGTCGCTCAACATGCTCGGCCGTAAGCCGCAGCGCCATCTCACGCAAAGCCGCAAGGTTGGACTCGCGGAAGAAGTTCTCTGCCGCCACGACCGCACGATCCCCGAGGTAGACCTTCCCCTCTCCCATGCGCTGACGGAGTTGCTCGGGAGTTACATCGACCAGTTCCAACTCATCCGCGGCATCGAGAACCGTGTCGGGAACTGTCTCCCGCACGGGGATTCCTGCAAACCGGCGCACTGACTCACTGCGGCTTTCGATATGCTGCACGTTGACCGTCGTGAAGACATCGATTCCGCCGTCGAGGAGTTCGAGAACATCCTGGTAGCGCTTCGGATGCCGGGACCCCGGTGCGTTGGTATGGGCCAACTCGTCCACCACAACGAGCGCCGGCCTCCACAGCAGGATCGCCTCGATGTCCAATTCCTCAAAGACTCCACCCCGATAATCCACCTTCAGGCGCGGGACGATCGGCAGCCCTTCAAGCAGAGCGGCTGTCTCGCTGCGACCGTGAGTTTCCACAATGCCAACGACGACCTCTGC
>JBGSSC010000665.1:0-2513 GCA_041737265.1 Terrimicrobiaceae bacterium
CTAAGCCTTGTTGATGTCACAAGTTTCGACTGCATGCGGGGGAATGGGATTCAGCGGGCCTTTGCCTTCGATCGGCATTTTGTGGAGGAGGGATTTCTCATCGAATCCTGAGCCTACAGGAGCCGGAACCAACTCAGCCTGGTTTCGATGCAAAATAAATCCGGCGGTGATTCGTCGCCAGGGGCGAGGGGTTCGGTTCCGGGGGGGAAAGCACATGTCGCGTTCGCCTTTCGATAGCGAAATCAGCCTCTGTGATTGTCACCACCCGGAAACCGGGCTGTTCAAGACGCGCAAGAAAATCATCTCCATACATCCTGACGTGATCTTTCTGTCCGAAACGCAATTCCCGATCATGCTCGGTGCTCACAGTGGGATCCTCGTCGGTCGTGGCGGGCGGATCGGCCTGCGGGACGGTCAAAACGGCAGTCCCTCCCGGGCGGAGGATACGGGTGAGTTCGAGGAATGCGGAGGCGTCATCGGGCACATGTTCCAGCACATCACAGACGATGACAGTATCGAACGAGGCATCGGCAACCGCAGGCATGTGGCTGATATCCAGAAGGATGTCGCAGTCGCCTCGCCCGAAGTCTGCGGTGACATATTTCCGTGCCGCAAGGCGGACCCGATCGCTGAGTTGCCGTTCGGGTGCAAAATGAAGCACGTCCTTTCCCCGCAGGAGTTCACCTTCCGTAACTCCCGGCAGGGAGGCCAACCCGTCCAGAGCCGCCGCCAGCAACCGGTGCCTCACCTGGCTTGCGCAGCTTGGACAGATCGTTCCGCGGTGCCAGCAGTCGTCGGTCAGTGCGGAGCCCTCCCAGCGGCAGATATTGCATTCAACCCTGTTCCCCGAAAGACGGCGCAGGAGTTTGCGCCTGGCCTGCCCGGATTGCCACCGGTCCCAGCGGCCTCCGAGTGCGCGCCGGACCGAAAGTGGAATCAGGTTTTTCATTCGAGGCAGGAGGGTGGAAAAGTGGGCATGGATCGCAGAAAGTTCGCGGCGGTGGGTGCACGGCGTCCACTAAAATCGATCGGAAGGTCCATCTGAAGTGAAGAACGTATCTGTCATAATTCCAGCCTTCAACGCGGCAAGCTATCTCCAATCGGCGGTGGATTCCTGTCTGCGGCAGACCTTCCCCCCGCGGGAAATCATCGTTGTGGATGATGGCAGTCAGGATGGGACGGCCGACGTTTGCAGAGCGCTGGGCGACACGGTGCGGCTTGAGAGAATTGAGAACGGGGGAGTGGCACGTGCCAGAAACATCGGGGCAAAGCAGGCCACCGGAGATTATTTTGTGTTCCTTGATGCGGACGATGTCTTGTTGCCCCATGCTTTGGAATCTTTGCACAGACAGATCGAGGAATCCTCAGCCGGCTTTGTCTATGGTATGGTGATCGAGCGGAGGCCTCCACCATTGCGGCCGAGGCTCAGTGGATTCGATTTTATTGCCGGAGATCCACCCCTTCCCGCTAAAAGAAATTTTTGGAGATCAGCGGTGGTGACTCCCGGATCCGCCATGGTGAGGTCCGAGCTGCACCGGCGCCTTGGAGGATTTGTGACCGGTTTCGAACCGTTGGAAGACCGGGACTACTGGGTGAAATGCGGGCTTCTGGAACCGGTCGGGTATTGCGACACGGTCGTGTTGGACAAGAGCTGGCACCCTTCCTCCCATGGCTCCCAGCACGCAAAACGCATCTTCCGCGGGCAACTTGCGCAGCGCCACCTTCGGGAGTGGAGCCATGGTGCGGGGATCGACAATTCCTGGATTCCTTCGGACCAGGAGATCCTCTGCCGGGCCTTGGACGAGGCGTTGTGGCGGCGGGAGTTCGGGATCCTCAAACCTTTGCGCAAGCTGGCCGCCGCCTCGGGTCTCAGACATTGGAAGTCCTCCGTTGCAGCAGCCATTTCCAGTGCCCCGGAGCCCGATTGGATTCATGCCGAGCCACGCGTCATGTCCTGAGCCGCAAAATGGAGGGGCAAGTCAGGCGACCAATAAGCGGTTAATAATTTGTGAACAGCCTCTTCAAAATAATGTGCATAGTCCTTATTATGAGCGAGTAATGATTCAAAGTCGTTTCTGGCTACCCAACCCATTGTGTTTGACTCATTCAGGCATTCGTGTATGCATGAAACTATGAAAACTATTACCTTGGACGATGTGGCCTATCAGAGGCTCAAAGCCTGGAAGAAAGGCACTTCCGAATCCTTCTCTTCTGTCGTCAAACGGGTGATTCCTGAGCCGGGTTCGCTGGGAGCCTTGCTGTCGTTTGTCGAGAACCGGGGAACCTGTCGCCGTGAGGGCAATGATCTTCTTGAGCGCACGGTAGAGACCCGCTCCGCTGCAAAGGCAGAGCCATGGACCTGATCGCGGATACAAGTTACTTGGTCGGTTTGTGGCGTGGACAAGGATGGGCAACTCAACATGCCTCGGTAAATTCCTCCAAGTCGCTGGGCATGTGCTGGGTCGTTCTTGGAGAATTTTGGCATGGAGCCCGGCGTGCTGGCCACGATGAGC
>JBGSSC010000689.1:0-1866 GCA_041737265.1 Terrimicrobiaceae bacterium
TGCGCGGCAATGTGGAGGCACCTCCCCGTGAAGTCAAACCCCGAAGGTCCACATTCCGGGCTGCCTTGACAGCTCCCACGAAGGAATGCTTCGTTGAACGCGTGGAAAAGTTGCCCGTCTCCCCGGAACCCCGGATGGTTACTCTGAAGGATGGTGCACGGGCAGTAACCCGGCCGGTGAAACCTGCGGACGGTCCCTTGCTTGCCAACGGCTTGCACCGCCTCTCGCCGGAGGGCAATGCCTACCGTTTCCTCCACTACCGCAAGCGCTTCACCGAAGCGGAACTCCATTACCTCACACACTGCGACTTTGTGGACCACATCGGCCTGGTCTTCATGGTACTGAATAATGAGGGTGCCGAAGTCGACGGCGTCGGCGTCGCCCGCTGCATCCGCGCGACGGAGGACCCCCAGCTTGCTGAAGTGGCCATTGTTTTTGTTGATGAGTGGCAGCAACGGGGCGCCGGAAAAATGCTGCTCTCCCACCTTCATGAACTTGCGTGGGAATCGGGAATCCGGCGCTGGCTGGCCTTTATGCTCGATGGCAACTACGCCGCCGAAAAGCTCTTCTCCCGCTTTGGCACCATTGTGCACCAAGCCCGTCCGGGATCCGGGACGAAAGAGGTTACCTACGCACTCCACCAGCCCGGATCGCGGGCTATGAAAGATTAAAATCAAGATCACCTCCGTGTCATTTGGCAGCGGGATTTAGCCCCTTTCCACTCAAGTCCTGCGCAAAAAGCACAAGACTTCGAGTCAAACAGCTTGTCGGAGGCAGAGGACGTCAAACCGTTCCCTCCATTTTGCGCAGCAAAAGTTTCTAATCCGGCGGCGGAGGGACCCCGTTTCTCACCGGGTCCCCTTGCCAACAACCCCGCCGTTGGCACCGGCTCCCGCCGGATTACGCTCTGCGCTTGGCGGAAAGCAGTTGTGAGACTTTGGAGGCGGTGCGCGTGTTAATCACGTCGTCGCGGGTCAGCCAGCCCTTGCGCGCGATATCGGCACCGAAAACAAGATGGGTCAGACCTTCGGTGGAATGCGCGTCAGGATTGATCGAGCAGAGCACTCCCTTCTCCTTCGCGAGCGGCCACCAGGTCCATTCAAGGTCGAGGCGGCGGGGATTGGCATTGAGTTCGATGATGGTTCCGGTGGCAGCAGCGGCATCAAGTATCGCTGGGATGTTCACATTGTAGGGATCGCGCGTAAGCAGGAGGCGGCCTGTCACATGCCCGAGCATAGTGGCATGGGGGTTCTCCATGGCTCGAATGATCCGGCGGGTCATCGTGGCTTCGTCCATCCCGAACGAGCTGTGCACGGAGACCACCACGTAGTCGAGCATCTGAAGAATCGAGTCATCGAAGTCGAGGGAACCATCCTTCAGGATGTCGCATTCAATGCCGGCAAAAATCCGGAAACCATCGAGTGAGGCCTCAAGTTCGCGGATCTCGCTGAGCTGGGCGAGAAGGCGCTTTTCATCAAGTCCATTCGCCTGAACCGAGCTCTTGCTGTGGTCGGCAATACCCAGATATTCGAGACCCAGGTCGCGCGCGGCTTCGACCATTTCCCGCAAGGTCGCCCGGCCGTCGCTGGCGGTGGTGTGGTTATGAAAGGTGCCCCGGAAGTTGGTCCATTCAACAAGCCGTGGCAGGGTTCCGTTTTCCGCGGCATCGAATTCACCGCGGTCCTCACGAAGTTCCGGCGGTATCCAATCCATCCCCAGCTTCCGGTACAGGCCACTCTCATCCTCGATGGCGGGCGCTGCCTCTCCGCCCTCCGCCACGGGAGCCAGACGATATTCGTTGAGAGTCCAACCCATGGCCTGCGCACGCGAACGCAGCTTCACGTTATGCTCTTTGCTGCCGGTGAA
>JBGSSC010000039.1:0-2668 GCA_041737265.1 Terrimicrobiaceae bacterium
TCGATTCCATGCGCACATTTCGTCAGTTCGATGATGCCTATACCGCACCCCTCCATGGTTTCCGGGATGCGGCCGAATACTGGCGCAAAGCCTCCTGTTTGCCGGTTCTGGAGGCCATCGCAATTCCCAGCCTGCTGGTAAGTGCACGCAATGATCCCTTCCTTGCCCGGGCCTGCTACCCCATAGAGCAAGCCAGAAGAAACCCGAACCTTTATCTCGAAATGCCTGTCTCCGGCGGACACCTTGGATTCATCGCATTCAACCGGCTTAACGAATACTGGTCGGAATCCCGTGCTATCGGCTTCCTCACACAGCATCCGGAGCCAAGCGCTCCCCGCCCCGGCACTCCCGATTTGAGCCGGATCGAGCTAGAGAAATTCACCTAGCAGGATGTCGGGCACGCGGGCATGCTCTCAGGACCTGGAAGAAAATCATGTGCCGGCCTTTCACTTCGTTTCCCCACTTGTCCAGTGATAACCCGCTGATCCCCTGATCCGGCAGGAGCCGGCACTTGAAACCGGAGGATAAGCTATTACATTCCCCGCATGAAAAGAATTCTGTCCATTCTTGTGTTTGTGGCAGCGATGCAGTCCGTGGTTGCTGAGAATGCGCAGCCGGGTGCGCTGGCTGTCCAGCTGAACGATGCCTTTGCGTCGGTGTATGAGCGGGTTGCCCCGGCGGTGGTTGTTATCGAATTGGTTGGGAGTGGCGATGCGCGGGCGGTCCGGCTGCCCAGCGGGCTGGATTTTTTCTTCCGGTCCCCGGACGGCCGCCGGATGGAGGAGGGTCCCGAACAGGGGTCCGGATTCCTGATCAATCCCGAGGGATACATTCTGACCAATAATCACGTGGTCGAAAACGGGCAGCGAGGCAAAATCACGGTGACCCTCCAGGACGGACGGAAATTTCCCGGAAAGCTCATCGGGCGGGACGAAAAGTCGGATCTGGCGGTGATTAAAATTGAGGCAACCGGACTTCCCTCGCTGGAGCTGGGTGACAGCGACGCCGCACGGGTCGGAGAATTCGCATTCGCGATCGGAGCACCCTTTGACCTGCCCTACACGTTCACCGTGGGCGTCATCAGCGCCAAGGGCCGCACCAACCTCACCAACAGCTCTGCCTACGAGGAATTCATCCAGACCGATGCCTCGATAAATCCGGGCAACAGCGGAGGCCCTCTCTGTGACATCCGGGGCAGGGTCCTCGGTGTGAATACGCTCATCAGCGGCACAAATCGCGGTCTGGGCTTTGCAGTGCCCATCAACATCGCCAAGGACGTCTCGCGGCAACTGATCGAGAAAGGACGGGTATCGCGGCCGTGGCTGGGAATCGGGATTGTGGGACTGGAAGAGGACGCCCGGAGGAAGAGCCTCTTTCCCGGGGTGGACTCCGGTGTGTTGGTTGAAAGCATCGAGCCGGGAACGCCCGCGTTCAGCAGCGATCTCCAGCCCGGAGACGTGATTCTCAAAGTCGATGGCAAGCAAGTCGCCTACGCCCGGGACCTGCAGAAAGAAATTCTCACCAAGGCTGTTGGCCAAAGTATTGAGCTTCAGATCTGGCGGGGCGGGAAGGTCGCGACTCTCGGAATCCGAACCGGCGAGCAACCCGATCAACTGGTCCGCGCATCGAACCGGATGATCCCGGTGCCGGTCGCACCTCCCGGCATCGATCCGGCCCCTCTTCCAATGGCAAGGGCAACTCCTCCGCCCATCAGCAAACCCTCCTTCTACGGTCTGATCGTCACCGACGCAGGCGGAGACCGTGGAGTGCTGGTTGAGGAGGTTCTGGAAGGGTCTCCCGCGGAAGTCGCCGGCCTTGAAGTGGGTGATGTAATCGACGAAATGGCAGGCACACGCATTCGTAATCGCAAGGACTTCTCGACGTTGGTGCAATCTGCAGATATCGAACAGGGAGCCATGATTCTGCTGGAGCGAGACGGACAAAAAACATTCGCCATCTTGAAACCGTGAGAAAGGGAGGACTCCCGCGCGGACTGGGGGGGGGATGTCGGGCACGGATCATCGAGGCGCTGGCGCAGGGGCCGCCCCGCACGGTAAAATCCATCTGCACGGCTCTTCACCTCAGCTACATGGGAGTCAAGAGCCAGTGCCTCAAGCTGGAGCGCGCTGGATACCTTTCCAGCGCCCGCAAAGGCGGGAACCGCGGACGGCCTGAAGTCTTCTATCGACTCACCGCGAAAGCCCGGGAATTACTTCCCCACGGAGGCTCGGACCTCGCCCATTCGCTGCTCACCCATGCAGGCCGGGTATATGGTCCCCAGGCTGCCAACAAGCTGCTCTTCATGCATTTCGAGGCAAAGGCGGAGACCTATGTGACAGCACTGGCGGAGGTTGAAATTTCGAACCGGCCGGAAGCCCTCTGTGCTTTGCGGACGGCGGAAGGTCACTTCGCGAGTTTTGATCACGGGCCTCCTTCCCGCCTCATCGAAGGGCACAATCCCCTTTCCTCGCTTTTTCGTGAATACCCGGAAGCATCCGGCTACGAAACGGCAGCCCTTGCACGTGCGCTCGGCATTGAGTTGAGCAGGGAGGAGGGCAAGTCAGGAGAGACCTGCTTCGTACTCGCCGAACCGCTTCCCGAAGTCAGGACTCAAAAACCGCCGGAGCCGGTCATCGAGCCGGAGCCGCCCGCAGAACCCCTGCCTGTC
>JBGSSC010000056.1:0-4127 GCA_041737265.1 Terrimicrobiaceae bacterium
AGTAGAAAAACAAATTGGTCTGCTCACTCATGACGCGTTGGTGCGCGATACAGGGTTCGAACCCCCGCCCGCAACGCTTCGCGCAGCGATGCGGGTGCGGTGTGACCCCTGCCTTGTCAAGGCAGTGCTCTACCACTGAGCTAACCGCACGATGTGGGTTTCCAATAAATAGGGCGGGGTGCCGGGTAGCAAGCAGATATTCGGTGCCACGTTCTTACGAACGCAGCTACGGTGGGGAGGGGGGCAGTTATTGGGCGGACCTGTGGGCTTCGAGTTCTTCCAAAAAGATTTCTGCAAACTCGCTGAGTTTTTTTTGGCCCCAGCCGGGGATTGCGACGAGGTCGGCTTTGGTTGTTGGGGGGTCGGCAGCCATGCGGCGGAGGGTGGCATCGCCGAAGATGACGTAGGCGGGGACTCCGCGTTCGTCGGCGAGGCGTTTGCGCAGGATGCGGAGTCTTTCGAACAACGCGGCATCGGAGGCGAGGGGGACTTCTACGTGGCGTTCGCGTCTGCCGGTCTTGGGAGCTGCGAGCGGGCGGGCGAGTTGGATCATTCGTCGCGAGCGGAGGGCATCGAGGCCTTCGGGTGTGATTTCCACCGTGGGAAATTTGCCGGCACTCTGACGCAGGAGTCCGAGGCGCAGCAAATCGCGTCCGAGCGAGGCCCATGCCTGGCGTGGGAGGTCGCGGCCGATGCCATAGGTTGAGAGGCGGTCGTGTCCCCAGCGTTTGATTTTTTCGTTCTCAGCGCCGGCGAGGACATCGGCGACGTGGTTGACGCCGGTTGAGAACCGCGACGCCTGGGCGATCCTTGCGACGCACGAGAGAAATTTTTGTGCATGGAGGGTGGCGTCGTAGGTTTCGCGGGGGGAGAGGCAATTGTCACAGGCTCCGCAGCCGCCGGGCGGGAGTTCTTCTCCGAAGTAGGCGAGGAGTTCTCGCCAGCGGCAGCCCGAGGACTCGGCGTAGCCGAGCATCAGACGCAATTGGGCCCGAGCGGCGCTGCGTTCCTCCTCCGAGGTCATCTCATCGATGAAATGGGACTGCTTGGCGACATCACCTGCGCTCAGGAGGAGAAGGCATTCGGAGGGGAGACCGTCGCGCCCGGCCCGGCCGGTCTCTTGATAATAGCCCTCGATGTTCTTAGGCAGATCGTGGTGGATGACCCACCGGACATTGGGTTTGTTGATCCCCATGCCGAAGGCGACGGTGGCACAGATCACGCGGACTTCGTCGCGGAGGAAGAGTTCCTGGTTTCCGGAACGTTCTGCTGCGGTAAGGCCCGCATGGTAGGGCTTCGCGGAAAACCCGCGCGAATCCAGGGAGGTTGCGAGCCGCTCCGAGGTGGCTCGCGATGCGCAGTAGACGATACCGCTTTCTCCGCGGCGTTCCCGCAGAAACGCAGTGATTTGTTCGATCGGCTTTTGCTTGCCGATCACGCGGTAGCGGAGGTTGGGCCGCAGGAAGCTGCCGACGAATAGCGCGGGTTCGCGCAGCCGGAGGTGCGAAATGATGTCCTCTCGCACGCGTCCGGTGGCCGTGGCCGTGAGTGCCATGACCGGGATATCGGGCAGCACTTCGCGGAGCTCCGAGAGCTGACGGTATTCCGGCCGGAAGTCATGTCCCCACTCGGAGATGCAATGGGCTTCGTCCACGGCGAGCGCGGAAACATTCCATGCGCGCAGGTTGTGTTTCCAATCGTCGAGCACAAGGCGTTCGGGAGCGGCATAAAGCAGCCGGTACTCGCCCTGATGCAGCCCTCGAAGCCTGCTCCTCGCCTCGGCGGCTCCCAGTGAAGAATTCAAAAACGTCGCCGGAACGCCCGCTGCATCGAGCTGATCGACCTGGTCTTTCATCAGGGCGATGAGCGGCGAAACGACCACCGTGAGCCCTCCGCGCACGATGGCCGGAAGTTGGAAACACAGGGATTTTCCTCCGCCGGTCGGCAGGAGGGCAAAGACATCACGGCCCGCGATGCTGGCCTCGATGATCTCGCGCTGCAGGGGCCGGAATTCCCCGTAACCGAACGCCTTCTTGAGCGTGGCTGTCAGCAAGTCTCCCCCGGAGCCGGGAGCAGCCGGTGAGGGGTCAGAGCGGAATTTTGACACCCGGCTCGGGGATGATGACCTCCGTCTCGGGCAGCTCGCGATGAAGGCGGAGGTGGAACCATTCGATGGCCGGACGGTCGCCGTGAACCAGGAGGATCTTCTTCGGCCTGAGTGCGACGGCGTAGTTGAAAATGCTCTCGCGGCTCGCATGGGCACTGAAGGAAAATTCCTTCACGTGGCAGCGGAGCGGGATCGGCGGAAGCTTCGGGTCCAGCACGACGGGATCGCCGACCTCTGCCGCGCGGATCCTGCCCGCAGGCGAGGCGGGGTCCGAGTATCCCACAAAGAAAAGACTGTGCTGGGGTTCGCCGATGATCTTGCGTGCAAAAATGTTGGAGAGCGTGTTCTCGGTCATCATTCCGCTGGAGATGGCAAAGATGCACCGTTTGCGCGGCGAGACGGTTGCCGCATCGTTGCCTGCGAGAACATAAGGTGCCATCTCGTGCAAGAGCTGAAGCTCGGGATGCTGACGCTGGGCATCCTCCGAGAACGCATCGTAAATGGTCGTCAACTTGGTACTCAGACCCCCGATGTAAATGGGGACCGCCGCCAATTCACCGCGGAGCCGCATGCGCCAAAGCATGGCGAGAAGTTCCTGGGTCTTGCCCAGTGCAAACACCGGGATCACGACGCTGCCGCCGCGGTCAAAGCCTTCGCGGATGGATTGGCCAAGGCGTTCCTCTTCTTTCGCGCGGGTGAATCCCGCCGGCGTCGGGGAATCCCCCCGCGTCGTCTCGACCACCAACACGTCAACTCCATCCTCGGGAAAATCCGCACCGCGCACGAGCGTCTGGTTTTCGAAGTTCACGTCTCCGGTGTAGAAAATTTTCCTGCCCTCAAGCCGGAGCATCACTCCCGCGGCGCCGAGAATATGCCCCGAAGGGTAAAGCTCGAACGTGCCCTCGGAGCCGGGTGCCGCGCGCTCGCCATCGAAGTCATAACAAACCCGGTATTTGCACGGTTGCCATGCCTGGCGCGAGAGCTCGACGCCGCGATGGGTGAAGAGCGGGTAGTTCTCGATCGAATGTTCCTCCTTCTGCCGGGTCATGACATTCACCGAGTTGTGGAGCATCACATCGGCAACGCGCAGGGTCGCCTCGCTCATGAAGACGCGGGCGTCCTGCTCGCGGCGGGTGAGGGCAGGCAGAGCCCCCACGTGATCCTGATGGGCATGAGTGATGATCACCGCCTTCGCGCTTCCTTCGGGGAGGTGTCGGAAATCCGGCATGGCTTCAAGGCCCTCGGCTTTGGGGTGCATCCCGCTGTCGAGGACGATGTTGCCGAGCTTCGAGCGCAGAAAATACGAATTCGCGCCAATTTCCACTCCCCGGGTCATGCTCACAAACTCCATGTGGGTTAAGCTGTAACTCCGCCGCGCCACCCATGGCACGATTTTTCTGTGAAACGAAACGACTTGGTGCGGGTTATATCCGCATGGAGACGTCCATCGCCCCCGACCGCTGGAAGAGAGAACATGCCGTGCACCTGCTCTCACGCGCCTGCTTCGGTGCGTCCCCGGCCGAAGTGAATTCGGCTTTGAAGTCCACTCCCCATCAAACCGTGGAAGCCTTGCTTGCAGGGGACCGCGATGACGATTTGTTTCCCGTTCCTGATTCCATCGCCAACAAGGAACTCTACACGGCGCTGGCGGAACGGATCGCCGCCGTCCGCAATGACCCCGCCGCCAAAGAGGTCGTCATGAAGGAGGCGCGGCAGTTCGACTTCCGGGCCGCACAGGAACTTCGCGGATGGTGGATCACCCGCCTGCGCCACTCCCCCCATGCACTCCGCGAGACGATGACCCTGTTCTGGCATGGACACTTCGCGTCCGGAATGCAAAAGGTCCGCAATCCGCGGTTCCTCTGGGCTCAAAACGAAACTTTCCGAACCCATGCGCTGGGTAATTTCGCGGATCTCGCAAAAGAAATGCCACGGGATCCCGCCATGATGCGCTACCTGGACATTGCGGGAAGTTCGGCAGCCAACCCCAACGAAAATTTTGCGAGGGAATTGATGGAGC
>JBGSSC010000172.1:0-5372 GCA_041737265.1 Terrimicrobiaceae bacterium
CCCATCACCAGCCGAAAGGAAAGCCGAGCCAAAGACATTGATGGGTATCGTGTCTCCTTGGGAATTGGTTCCGTTGAAAACCGTTACGCCGCTGATCGATCCGCCAAGCCCGCCCTTGGTTACACCGCTCCCCCCCGTTCCGGCGAATACGCGCAGCGCCTCATCCTCGTGCCGGAAGCCGCCCGAATCGGTGGTCTTGTGTTTGTCGATCTGGGATAGTCCGAAAAGTGGTTTGTTGAAAACAACCGAACCGCCAGCGCCACCGTCCGCAGCCAGCCCGGCCCCGCCTTCCCCGGCCACGAAGAGCATGGCAATCGAGTCGATGAGGGTCACAAGCCCGTCTTTTACGTAATTGTCAAAGACTCCGGTGCTCTGAACCCCGGTGATGAGTCCCCCTTGGCCGCCCTTGGCTCCAGTTCCGCCGCTTCCAGATTGGATCGTGACTCCCAGTGTCTCATCCCCGGTGGAGGCATCGTCGGGGTTCAACTTGAGCGAAACCTTCGACACCAAACCGCCAGCCCCTCCCGTTGCCGAAACGCCATCGCCCCCGTTACCGGATGTGATGGTCATGTAGCCGCTGCCACTAACATCTGCAGTGAGACCTGTGATCGCTCCACCTGCGCCTCCCGCATTTTTCGAGGTTGTGCCCTGCGTGCTACCGCCGTCGCCGG
Organism: Terrimicrobiaceae bacterium; assembly: GCA_041737265.1. GTDB lineage: Bacteria > Verrucomicrobiota > Verrucomicrobiia > Chthoniobacterales > Terrimicrobiaceae > JBGSSC01. Next base: position 672 of record JBGSSC010000172.1, read on the forward strand.
AGGTCAGGTTGATGATTCCCCCGGAAAGCGAAACATTTAAAAGGCCGCCGCCAGCTCCCCCGGAGCCGCCGACAGAGTTGCCACCATGGCCCGCAATGAGGTTGGGGGTGATCTTGGCTTCTTTAGTAGCACCGAATGTGAACGAAGAAATCGAGCCACCCGCTCCGCCGTGTGCCTTATCGGAATTCCCCGAGGAAGTGCCGCCGTCCCCAGCCCGCAGCTCAAGGATCGCTCCGGGAGAGGTCATGCTCTGAACTCGGCTCGAGGTGATGCTTCCACCGTTCCCTCCCTTGGCCAGCGCGGATTTGCCTCCCATTCCCGCGAACGCGAAAACATCCCCCTCGATAGAACGCGGGGCACTGTCCTTGGTTTCCCCGGCATCAATCGAAATGTTGCCGCCGTTTCCACCCGCAGCCGTGGTTCCCACCGAACCCTCCCCCCCGTTGCCGGCGCTCAGGTAGACTCCCGCACTGTTGTAAAGCGTAAGATCGATCGAGCCACCATTGCCGGCAGCGAGGCCATGGCTGTCGCCGCCGTCCCCGCCGAAGATCCCAAACAAACCCAGGTTGTAGTTTACAGTTAGCCCCACAACGGAGCCGCCGTTGCCCCCCTTGGACTTTTTGCCTGTGATCAGCACATCGGCTCCGTCTCCTGTCACGATCAGCAACTCATCAGTCACCCCGAGGGATGGGTTGATTGTGTTACTCGCGGTACGAAACTTGGCGGAGTTCACCAAAGAGCCGCCATGGCCGCCAGCACCCTGCAAACTTGAGCCTCCCATGCCTGTCACGAGGTATGCAAAGTTTGAATCCAGATTGACGCTCCTAATATCACCACCGTTCCCTCCACTTCCTGTGGTCCCTTGCCCGCCATCACCGGTCGCTATCTCCACCTTTTTGGGAGGAAAGGGCAGATTCGTGATGGCTGGCACTGAGAAATCTTCACCGACCGGAAGAAACCCCTGGTAGAAACCCATGATTGTCACATTGCCCGTCGTGAAAGCATAGGAATCGGCCAACCCGTTGAAGAGAAAATTGTTCGATGCCGAGTTGATGAGCAGCTCGAATGTGTTGGTAAAGACCAAGGACATCGTTGCAACCCCTGCCTCATCAACCGCACCCGTGTAGAGACCGAGTGTCGAGTTGGTGGCGTCGGTGCTGAGAACGATAAGGCTGGGATACTCAGGCTCCACACCCACCGACTGTGCAATCCACGAAGCCTGCAGCACCTTGCCAAAACCCGATTGGAGGGAAACAGCAGGACCAGGGGTGAAGACAAACTCAGTGGCAGGTTCCGGTTCGGGTTCCGGCTCTGCTTCGGGGTCTTCGCCTTCGACAGGCTCCGGAGGTGGCGGCAGGGCAATCGTCACAACACTCGCGCCGGTCCCGGGGGCGTTGACGACGGCAATCGCTTGTCCGGAAACACCATCCAAGCCAAAACCCCCGAAATTGAAATCGAGGCTTTTGATTCCACCTGCAAGGCGGGTCGTCGGGGCAGTAATGTCGTATGCCTTAATCGCGAATGCGAATGGCTCATCCAGTGTGCCCGCACCGGTTGAAAAAAGCCCTTGCAATGTGCCGTCACCAAACCCGAGTACGAGATCACTGCGGATCGGCAGGGGAGGCACCTGATCCAAAATCGGCTTGAGCATGAGGGGGACTCCCCCATAGGGAGTGCTACCGCCGACGGCGTCCACAAGGTTTCCCCTCTTGATGCTCAGCGGCTGAAACTTTGCTACATCGGAGACAAACGATTCTGCGTCGGAGGGATCTGTGGCGGCATACAGGCGGATCGTGCTTAGAACTTTGCTTGTGGTGGTGATCGCAAGCTCGGGCGTCCCCCCATCACCGAGGAAATCCCCGGCTAACACACTCACCGGCCTGAAGCCCAAGTCCTTGACAGTATAAGTGAAGGTTCCCGATCCGCCATCGTTGATTAAAAGCCCCAGCGACTTGTCGGCGTAAGCAATAACCACATCAGGGTGGCCATCATCGTTAAGATCCGTGACAATAGCGTCAGTGGGCCCGGAGGCTTTTGGCTCGATCACCGGCTCGAACTGAAGGGTCTCGCCATTGACGAGAGTCATCTTGCCGCTGCCGCGATCAATAGTGAAAAAATCCGAGGGACCACCCGCCCAAAATGGTGCTGCCAAGGAGATCGATCCCTGGGAGGCGATGTTGACATTGCTTACAGTGCCTGCGGTCCCTCCGTAGCCCCCGTTTCCACCATCGCCCGAGAAGATCGAGTAGGTAAGCGCGCTGCCCTGCAGATCGAGGTTGCTCACCGCACCGCCCGAGCCGCCTCTTCCCTTTGAGGACAGAGCATCCCCACCGTGGCCACCCGCAAGGTATGGCTCGCCGGTACTGCCCGTCTCGGTCACACCTAGAATACTTCCACCATTACCCCCGCTGCCTGTGGCGTTCCCAATCCCCTTTCCAGCCAAGATCGTGTAAGACCTGCCTGCGAAGAATCCGCTCGTAACATCTGCGTCCGAAACGGCTCCAACAAAGCTAACGCTGGATACTGATCCGCCATTGCCGATACTTCCGAATCCGTCGCCCGGGAAAAACTGCACATTCTCACCGCTGGCGAAGGTAACTCCCGAGATTGAGGCTCCGCCGGCGAATGTGGAATCGCCCATGCGGATCGACATCAAGGTCGTGCTGGAAAGCGGACCCGAGCTGTCCCATGCGAAGCCGATGTTAAATACAAACGAGGTGGCTGGTTGTCCCTCGACAGGTTCGTCGGACGACGCGGTCGCGATGGCGTCGAAGATGCCGTCCCCGGCATACACCCCCGCAAGATCGCCATCGAGCTGGACTTTGGCCACCGAGCCGCCAGCGATAATCCTCCCAACGTCACCGTTTTGACCAACGCCCTTGCCGTCAATATATGCGGTTGTTTTGACCCCGGAGATCGAATAGGGCAGGAGCCTGCCGCCGTCGAGGCCGTTGCTGGGGTTGTTGTCGCTGTCTGTTAAATATCCTGAAGGCAAAAGATTCGTGACGATGTCGCCATCGACGTTGCCAAGAACTTCGACGCTGGTTTTGTCCGAAACCGAGATCCCCTTGATCTGCCTGCTCTCGGAATCCCAAAAGACCAGGGCCTTCCCGCTCGTTACCTTGGCGAGCAGCGTCGCTGAACCTTCGCTCTCACCATCGGACAGATATCCCTGATCTCCGGCAGAGAGAAGATTGGCCCCGTTGGTTAAGACGACCGCCGCCGGCGCTATTCTTGGTTCAAGTTGCTCGACGAGCGGGAGAATTCTGGCGGCCATAATTTGTAAAAATCGTGGACACGCTGAGCCGCTTTGTCAAGGAAGGAGGTATCATGGCGAAAGGAGAATTGGCCCGCTTCCGGGTTGGTTTAGAGTTGCTTCGCGACCGGTTGTGTGAAGGCGGGGATGCCCGGATCGATTCCCTGCTTTTGATCCCTTAGTAAGCTCCCACATCCGGCCGAAGCCGGTGCCCGGAGCGGGCGAATGTGTAATGGAATCCGGCAGGGACTTAGAGATCGTTGGTGAGCACAACCCGGTAGCGTGCCTTGCCGGAGGCAACGTGTTCGACGGCATCGTTGACCTGCGACATCGGGAACGATTCTGTAATCGTTTCCACTCCATGGCGGGCACAGAAGTCGAGCATTTTGGCGGTCGTAACCGGACTGCCCAGGGGCGAGCCCGACACTGAGCGCTGCGCCATGATCATTGGAAAGGCTCCGATATTAAGCGGCTCAAGTACAGCACCCACAAAGTGGAGGCGACCGCGGGGGGCGAGGGTATCGATGTATGCGGGCCAATCGAGCGGCACATTGACGGTGACCAAAACAAAATCCAGCGAACGTGCCAGTGCTTTGAACTGTGCCGGGTCGCGTGAGTTCACCACATGATGGGCACCGAGCGATTGCAATTCCGCCCGCTTGCTCTCACTGGAGGAAAATGCAAACACTTCGCACCCCCATTTGTTAAGAAACTGAACAGCCAGATGCCCGAGGCCGCCGATGCCTACCACACCAACCCGGTCGGTCGGTCGGACACCCATTTGGATGATCGGATTGAAGACCGTGATTCCTCCACAGAAGAGCGGCCCTGCCTTGGCGGGGTCCACGCCTGTTGGGAGAGGCACTGCCCATGACCAATGACATCGCACGCGATCGGCAAAGCCGCCATGACGCGACACGATGGTCTGTTCCACAGTCGAACACATGTTGTGATCTCCTCCGAGGCACGTTGAGCAGGCCATGCAACTCTCCGAGAACCATCCGAGTCCGACCGTTTCGCCAACCGCAACTTTCTTCACCTTGTCGCCGGCTGCCACGATTTTTCCGACCACTTCATGTCCGGGCACCAACGGGAACGAGGTCATCCCCCATTCATTGCTGAGCATGGAAAGATCCGAGTGGCAAACTCCACAATAGCTTACTGCAATCTCGACCTGGTCCTCCCGGAGCGGTCCGGCATCAAATTCAAAAGGTTCCAGTTTTCCACCGCCTGCCAGCGCCGCCATCGCTTTGATTGTGCTCATTGCGGAAGTCCTAAACTGTTTTAGCGTGTCGGGCAATCGCATTGCGCGGTGCCCGCTTCGTCTGAACCGTGAATTATGGGAAACGACGAAGCGTTTCCCTCCATTTTGCGCAGCAAAATTTTCTAATCCGGCGGCGAGGGCGGCCGTTTCTCTACGGGTCCTGTTGCCAGCTAACCCACCG
>JBGSSC010000125.1:0-1629 GCA_041737265.1 Terrimicrobiaceae bacterium
ATCCGCTTGCCCGTGCCCGAAAAATGATCGAGGAGGCGATGGCCGCCGATCCTGCCAACCCGGGACCACGGATGGAACTGGGTGCTCTCTTACGGAATTCCGGCGATCAGGAGGGAGCGATGATGCAAATGCGGGCCGCCAAGCTGAGAATGCTCCCGGTGGATTCTCAAATGGCGGCTGATATCACCATCGCCCTCATCCAGGCCGGGTCCCTTCCCAATAACGAATCTGTCCCCATCGACGAGAACTCACCGGATGTTCGCAAGCTCTTCGCCGACGCCTATCTCGCCCTGCGCAGAGACGACGTGCCACTTGCCATCCGGCTGCTCAAACGCTGCCAAGCGATGCTCCCCCCCGACCTTTTTCATTATCTGGTCAACGACCCTGCCTTCCGACGGTTCGCTTATCAGCCGGAACTCAAGCGCCTCATGGGCGAGTGATGCGGCACTTCACCGGAACTGCCGCATGGATGGGGACTCAAGGAAAGCAGCTGGCTTTCCACCCGGAGTAGAACTATGACGTGCCCCGATGCGCGGCCATTTTTTCCACCTTTGTGATTTGTCCGGACGCTGCAATGCAGAGAGCTCGGCCGGTTGCGTGCCTGGCCTCGCTCGCATTGCGACCTGCATTGCATCGGAGTGCCAGCCCTGCCATCCGGGTAGGGACGGCCCTCCGCCGCCGCCCGTCGAATGGGATTATCGGCCTTTTCTCATCTTATTACTTACGTTCGTGCTTTGCTCTTCTTCCTGGGGCGCATCCAGCCAGTCCGAGCTGATTTTTGAAGTTCAGACCGCGCTGAAGACCCGTGACTACCCCGGGCTGGCAAAATGTTTTGAATTCAACGGGGCGGAACCGGAAACCGAGCGTTCGGTGTGGAAAGTGCTCGACCAGATCGTGGCGTGGCCAACCCACCACATAAAGGTTTCCGAACGCAGGAGCTCGGGACCGTTCGAAATGGAACGTGGCGGCAGGAAATACACCCTCAACGGAGACTGGACATTCCAAGTGCATATCCACCTGCGTCCGCCTCCGAGCCGGGGGTTCGTCTTTCCGGCCGGGATGACAAAAGACGGCCGCTTTGCGATCCTTTTGAGCGTGCCGAAGGTCTGAATTTGCATGGCGCTACAGAGGAAAGCTGGAACAATGTTACGGAATTGTCACATGTCCTTGTTTGCCATGGGTATGCCGCAGCGGGTCTTCATGAAAAGGGTGTCTCATTCCGTTTTAATGCTGCCGGGCCGCGTGGCCTTGATAGTCCTGCTTCTAGGGAGCGGAGGGTTTGCGTATACTCAGGAATCTCCCGCGGTGGAAGAGGTCACCCCGGTGGAGGAACAAACTCTGACCATCCGCGAGTACCGCGTGGTGGGAGCCCGGAAGCTGCCGCGGGAAGACGTCGAAACAGCCGTTTACTCTTATATGGGACCCGGTCGCACGACCATGGACGTCGAGGCAGCGAGGACTGCACTGGAGAAAGCCTATAAGGATAAGGGATTCCAGACGGTGAGTGTGAACGTGCCACAGCAGCGGGGCCGCGGCGGTGTGATTGTCCTCCACGTGACTGAGGCACCGGTTGGTCGCCTGCGGGTCACGGGTTCACGGTTCTTCAACATCGACCAGATCAAACGCCGG
>JBGSSC010000127.1:0-9785 GCA_041737265.1 Terrimicrobiaceae bacterium
TGAAAACCACGCGCGGGAATCTCCTCTCGTTCCTGAACAAACGCGGCCGCCTCGTGCCTTCCCAGATGGAGGAAGACCGCGTGGCCCTCCGGCAGTTGTATCAGAACCGCGGGTTCGCCGACGTGGACATCACGGACATTCAGGTGCAACCGCTTGGAAACAATGGAGTGGAACTCGTCGTCATGATCAACGAGGGCCAGATCTACCGGGTCAACACGGTCCGGCTTGAAGGGGTCAACATCATTCCCGCTGAGGAGCTCCGCTCCCGACTCACCATGAACAATGAGTCCCTCTTCACACCCAAGGGCATGGGTGATGATCTGAAGGCACTCCGGGATTTTTATGGAACCCAGGGGTATGTGGACATGCTTGCAATGCCGGAGATTATTCCGGTCAGCCCGGGCATTGTGGATGTTGTGTATCGCGTGGATGAGGGCCTGCAATCCTATTTGAACCTCGTGAACATTCAGGGCAACACACGCACTCAGGACCGCGTGATCCGTCGCGAACTCGCCATCAAACCGGGTGATGTTTTTGATTCAACGCTCATCGATGTCAGCCGCAAACGGCTGGAAAATCTGAATTATTTCTCGCGGGTCGAGACGGCTCCCACCCAGACGATCGTGCCGGGCAGGAAGGACCTCAACGTGATCGTTGAAGAGAAACGCACCGGTGCCTTCAACTTCGGCGTCGGATTCAGCACCATCGACAGCCTTGTCGGCTTTGCCGAACTCAGCCAGTCGAATTTCGACCTCTTCAACTTCCCCCGCTTCACAGGCGGAGGCCAACGCTTCCGGATCCGCGGTCAATACGGCCTTGAGAGGCGGGACTTTGTGATTTCGCTCACCGAGCCCTGGTTCCTGGGTCAGCAGCTTTCCATGGGGGTGGAGGGCTACTACCGCGAGGCGAATTTCCTCTCCGATGTGTATGATCAGTCCAACCTCGGATTCGCGGTCCAGTCCCGTAAGCAAATCTGGCGCAGCCTGTCGGCGCGTGCCGAATACCGGCTGGAGCAGGTCAAAATTTTCGACGTGGACACCGACAATGTGGGCATCGAGATCGAGGAAGCAGAAGGCACCTACACCAAGAGTTCGGTCGAGGGCGGACTCATCTGGGACACCCGGGACAACTTGTTTCTCACCCGGCGGGGAGAGATTGTCCAGTTCACCGGTTTCCTTGCGGGGGGCGGGCTTGGCGGCGATGTCCAAACCTACGGGCTCTCGCTGGAGGCTTCCAAGTATTTTTCCCTTCCATTTGACATGATCTTCCTGATCAAGGGACAACTTGCCGTCGTTGACGGCTGGGGAGGTTCGGAGGACAGCGACGAGTATGGCGAGGGGGTTCCAATCTTCGACCGCCTTTACCTGGGAGGTGCCAACAACCTTCGCGGCTTTGATTTTCGCAATGTCGGTCCCGTGGATGAAGATGAAAATCCCATTGGCGGCAACTCGCTGGCTTATGTCACCTTCGAGCTGACTTTTCCGATCATTTCCCGTGTCCGGGGTGCCGTTTTCAGCGATCTTGGTTTTGTCAATTCCAGCGCGTATGACTTCAGCTCTTCGAACTACAACGCGGATATCGGTTTCGGTCTGAGGCTTGACCTGCCCATCGGACCGATCCGTGTGGACTACGGATATCCGGTTGTTTACGACAAGTTCAACGGCCCTCCCGGAAAGTTTAACTTCAACATCGGATACCAATTTTGAACGATCTCCGCTTCTGGTGGTCAAACCTTGACTTAAACGGCAATCCCGTCTCTTCTATCAACTCCACGAATTTATGATCAACCGTCGAACCGTACTCGCCTGCACAGCAGCCATCACCCTCATCGCAGCCTCCCCCGCCAATGCCCAGATCAAGCTGGGGATTGTCGACATGAATGCTGTATTCACCTCCTACTTCAAAACAAAGGATGCCGAGGCCAAACTCAACGAAGCCCGTGAGGCAGCCAAGAAGGAACTCGACCAGCGTCTTGAGACTCTCAAGAAGTCGATGGATGAAATCAATAAACTCAATCAGGAGGCTGAAAAGGCCGAGCTGAGCAAAGACGGCAAGGAAAAAGCCGCCCGCCTGCGGGATGAGAAAGTTCAAGAAGCCCGCAACCTCGACCGCGAGATTGGCGAATTCCGCGGAACCCGCGAAAGGCAGCTTCAGGAGCAATTCATGCGCATGCGGAAAGACATCGTGGACGACATCATGAAAACGGTGAGCGACAAGGTTAAGGCGACCGGTTTTGACCTGGTCCTCGATAAGAGCGGTGTGAGCATGGGCCAGATCCCTGTCGTGCTTTACTCGCGCAGCGATCTGGACTTCAGCAATGAGATTATCTCGGCGCTGAACAAAGCCGCACCTGCTGCGAAGCCAGCTAACTGAGGGCTGGAGGCATGACTCTCCGCGAGGCTGCCGACCTTGTCGGCGGCTGGGTGGCACCGGAAAACGAGGCTCTTAACATCGCCGGCGTCGCCTCACTGGACGACGCCTCGGAGGGAGACATCTCCTTCTACGGGAGTCCCAAGTACCTCAAGAATCTTCGCGCATCAAAGGCGACCGCGGTTTTGGTTCCGCACGGTTTTGCCGAAGAAGTGCAGGCTGTCCGGATCTGGGTGGATCAACCCGCTGCGGCCTTTGCCAAGATTCTCGAGCGCTTTGCTCCTGAACCCGTTGCCTATCCGCCGGGTGTCCATGCGATGGCATCGGTCTCGCCCGGGGCGGTTCTTGCGGAGGGGGTTCATATTGGACCTCACGCCGTTGTGGAGCCGGGAGCGAGTATCGGGTCGGGCACCGTTATCGGCGCTGGCTGCTACATCGGCCATGGGGTGAGCATCGGGCAGGCGTGTTTTGTGCATCCCAAGGTCACCATCATAGAACGCACAAAGATCGGGAACCGGGTCATTTTGCACTCCGGTGTCGTCCTGGGTTCTGATGGGTTCGGTTACGAATTCCGTGATGGCGCACACCAAAAAATTCCGCAGACAGGGATTGTTCAGGTCGACGATGATGTTGAGATCGGGGCCAATACGACCGTTGACCGCGCTCGATTCGGAAGAACTTGGATCAAGCGTGGTGCCAAGATCGACAACCTCGTGCAAATCGCGCACAACGTAACGGTCGGGGAACACACGATCCTTTGCGCTCAGGTCGGGATTTCGGGCAGCACCCGCATTGGCAACTACGCCACGCTGGCAGGCAAAGTCGGTGTTAACGGCCACATCGAAATCGGAGATGGTGCAATCATTACGGCCATGGCCGGTGTCACGAAAACCGTTCGCCCGAAGGAGGTTCTTATTGGCCTCCCGGCGCGTCCGATGCGCGACTTCAAAGAGAATTTTGCATTGATCAACGGCATCCGGAAGCTCTACGAGCGTGTTAAAGTGCTCGAGGAGAAAGCCCGGCAGGACTGATGTGTCAAAACACGATCGGATTGCCGCCATTGTGGAAGGGCTTCAATCAGATTCCGGCTTCGATCCCTGCTACACAGGCTACTTCACCTGTTTCAACGCCTGCGAATATTACGAAGCTCACGACGTGCTTGAGCACCTCTGGCTCAAGACGAGTGGTGATCATCGCGATTACTACAAAGCAATCATTCAACTGGCCGGGGCGTTCGTCCATCTTCAAAAGCAGCGCGCTCGTCCGGATCACCCGACGGATGGCCGCCGTCTCCACCCGGCGGTTCGACTCTTCAGGCTCACCCTGAAAAATCTTCACCCGTACCCCGACCAATACCTTGGCCTCGACCTGGCCTCAGTGAGGTCCATGGTCAACGAAATGATACTCAAGATCGAGGAGTCCGACTACCGGATCAATCCGTGGACCATTCAGAATGCTCCGAAGCTTCACCCTAATCCGGCCGGAGCCAGTGCCAAGGGCGGAGGTGAGGGCAAGGAGATCCGGTGAGAAAAGGGTGCCTTCGCTGCCGGATTAGGAGAGCTCAAGCATGCGTCGCACCGAGCGCTCGGCACTGCGGCGGAGTTCCTCCTCGATCGCGATCTCGGGCGAGAGGCTGGCCAGACAGTCGCGGAGCTTTTCGAGGGTGTTCATCTTCATGTACCGGCAATCGTTGCAGGCACAGAGCTCCGTGGGGCCGGGAACAAAGGTTTTGCGGGGAACTTCTTTCTTCAGCCTGTGGAGCATGCCACTTTCTGTAACCACGATGAAAGCCTTCGCCGCGGATTCCCGGCAGAAGGAGACCATCCTCTCGGTCGAGCACACCTCATCCGCAAGCATCCGCACGGCATAGGTGCACTCCGGATGGGCCACGACCAAGGCTCCCGGATGAGCCTCCTTGGCCGCAGAGATGCTTTTTTGGGTGAATTCCACGTGCACGTAGCAGTTTCCCTTCCAGAGGTCCATGGGGCGGCCGGTTCGTTCAATGACCCAGCTTCCGAGGTTTTGATCTGGAACGAAAAGGATGTTCCGGTCCGCCGGCGCACTCATCACGATCTTTTGTGCATTGCCGCTGGTGCAAATGACATCCGCCAGGGCTTTGACCCCGGCGCTGCAGTTGATGTATGCGATCACATAGTAGTTTTTTGAATTCTGCCCGAGGAGAAACTCCGCGAGTTTTTCGGCGGGACAGGAATCCGACAGCGAGCAGCCGGCATCCATGTCGGGAATGACAACCGTCTTGTCGGGATTGAGGATCTTAGCGGTCTCGCCCATGAAATGAACTCCACAAAACGCGATCACCGAGGCATCGGTGTGGGCCGCCTGGCGGCTGAGGCCGAGCGAGTCCCCAACATAGTCGGCCAGATCCTGGATATCGCCACTCTGGTAGTTGTGCGCCAGAATGACGGCGTTTTTTTATTTTTTAAGGTCGAGGATTTCCTGTGTCAGATCAAAACCGGCAACGGGCATACGGGCATCAATCGCGCAATTCTCCGGGGAAGGCAAGCCATGGGCATAATCTTCCTTCTTCCATTCCTTGTCATGGGGATGGGGATCAGTTGATGATGCCGGGCTTCAATGAAAGGGCAACCCATCCAACCCGGATCGACAATCGGAATCCTTGGCGGCGGACAGCTTGGCCGCATGTTTGCCATCGCTGCGCGACGTATGGGCTATCGGATCCATATTTTTGAACCACAAGCAGACAGCCCTGCCGGGCAGGTGAGCGACCAGCAGGTGACTACCGACTACGCCGATGTCGATGCGGTAAGGGACTTCGCTGCCAAGGTCGATGTCCTCTCGTTCGAGTTTGAGAATATCCCCCTTGCGACCGTTGAGGCAGCATCCGGGATTCGGCCGGTTCGACCCGGCGGGCAGGTGCTTCATATCTGCCAGAACCGCGAACGCGAAAAATGCTTTCTCCGTGAGAAGGGATTTCCGTGTGCTCCGTTTGCCGTTGTGGACAGTTCCTCAGCACTCGAGGAGGCGATCAGGGCGATCGGGCTGCCTGCGGTGTTGAAGACCGCAGATTTTGGATATGACGGAAAGGGGCAACGTAAGATCGAAGGACCTGAAGATCCCGTTACAGTCTGGAAAGAATTCGGCGCTGACCGGGGAGTTCTTGAGAAATGGATCAGCCATACCGCAGAACTATCGGTGATTGTTGCCCGGGGAACGGACGGTGACCTCACCGCGTTCCCGGCTTCCGAAAACATTCACACGAACCATATTCTGGATGTGTCCGTGGTTCCTGCGCGAATCCCACCCGCCGTGGTCCGGCAGGCGGGGGAAATTGCCGGAGCCATCACCCGTGAATTGGATGTTGTTGGCTTGCTTGCGGTTGAGATGTTTCTGACCGGGAACGGGGATCTTCTCATCAATGAACTTGCGCCGCGTCCCCACAATTCCGGCCATTTCTCGTTCGACGCCTGTGTGACAAGCCAGTTTGAGCAACAATTGAGGGCGATCTGCTCGCTTCCCCTCGGGTCCACCGAATTGCTCTCCCCTGCGGTCATGGGAAATCTCCTGGGCGATGTATGGAGTCAGGGTGATCCCGATTGGTCCAGAGTGCTCTGCCACCCACGGGCGAAGCTTCACCTTTATGGCAAGGCCCAAGCCCGGCCCGCCCGGAAAATGGGGCACATCACCATCCTGGATTCCATCCCGAACGCACTCGCGACGTTGGAAATGATCCGTCGGGATCTCCGGAAAGCCGGCAGTTAAAGCGGTCTAGTTTCCGCCCAGTGCTGTGAGACGCTCCTTGGCTTTGGGGACGAACTCGCTGTTGGGGAAATCCGTGACGAGCTGTTTATAGAATGTTTTGGCCCGGTTGAGCTGCTGGGTTTTGAATTTGGCATCCGTTGAGGCCGCTGCCTGCTGTTCGAGAAGCTGTGAGCCCATCCAGAGTCCCTCGGCGGCTGCTTTTGGCACCCCGGCGTAAAACTGTGCGATTTTGATAAAATTATCGATCGCGTTGGCGAGAAATTCCTCCTTCTGTTTCGGATCGGTCGCCGCCTTCGTCTTTTCAACCATGATGGACCCAAACATCAGCATGCTGTTGGCCCGGAGCTCGGCGGTGGCGGTGGTGGCCCGGATGACACCTCCGAGCAGAGCGATCGCCTCATCAAATTTGCCTTGGGCCTTCAGCGAAGCTGCGATGCCGTAGTCCGCCTGTAGCACCTTGGGCGACCAGGGATAGAGGCTCTTGAGCTGTTCGAAAAGCTTGCCTGCTTCGGCTGTTTGTCCCCTTTCCTGGAGGATTCGTGCCTGCCCGAAGAGGGCAATGGCCTGCGCTTCCTGGATTGTCGGAGAGGCCTTGGTTGGAGCTGTGCCGGCAGGAATCGGATAATCCTTCGCCAGTTTGTCAAAGACGGCAGCCGCTTCGTCGTGCTTTTTCTGGTCGATCAGAGCAGAACCGTAGCTGTCGAGATCTGCCGGTGTGTAAATGACCTGCGTATCAAAGGCCGAGGTCATTACTTCGAGTGCCTTTGCGGCATCCGATTCCGAGACATAGTTGGCAAGTGTAAAGAGAATCTTGCTCTTGGATTGCGGAGTGGGTGCCTCATCGGCAAAGGCCTGGAAGTAGGCCTCGATTTCCGGTGCCTTCTTGATTTCTGCTCCAACCAGCAACCGCTGATTCTGAAGGAGCGTCTGAAGAGCAAATGCCACCTGCGGACTTTCAGGGTATTTCTTCAGAACCTCTTCGGCCGTCGCGACACTCGCCTCGATATTGGTTTTCCATCGTGCCCGCTCGGTTTCGTCCAAGGCACCGTACCGGCCCAGCCCCTCGGCCGCGGCAGTTTGGAGTGCGGCGATTTTCCGAAGGGCATCCGGTGCCTGCGGGGACTCCGGATACTTTTGGGCAAAGTCCCTATAGGTGGCGAGTGCCTCCTCCGGCTTTTTGGCGTTGATGTCCGCCTGGGCCAGGGATTCGTAGGCAAAAAAGACTTTGTCGTCCTTGGGGTATTTCTCAATAAACTGCCGCATGAGCGCGATGACCTCCTCGATATTTCCGGAAGATCCGGCGTGTTGCGCACGCATAAAATAAGTGAACGGCGCAGGCTGGCTGTCGGGGTACTTTTCAGCGAGAGCGGCGAGCGTTGCCATTCCTTCATCCTGCTTGCCGGTGGCGATGAGCGCCCCGCCCCTGGCATAGACTGCAAGCGGAGCGAGCTGATGCTCCGGGTGGGCTTTGGCGAACTCCTCAAGGAGAGGGATGGCACCTGCGTTGTCCCCCTTTTGCTGGGCGCAGATACCAAGCCAATACTCGCTCTCCACAGCCTGCGGGGTGCCCGGGTGCTTGGCCTGAACTTCTTTGTATGCCGCGATTGCCTCATCCCATTTGCCGGTATCCTTGTAAATGTTGGCGAGGCCGGCCCGCGCAATCACGGCAATTTCGGGTGAGGGGTTTTTCCCGAGAAAATCCACAAACGTTTTCGCAGCGGATTCTTTCTGTCCGAGGCGGGATTCCGCAGAGGCTTTCGAAACCACCGAGCGGCCCGCGAAGCGACCCTCGGGATAGAGTGTGAGCGACTCGTCGAAATACCGGATTGCATCCTGGGGTTTGTTCTGTGCGAGAAGCATTTCCCCGATTGTGACCGGCAGATTATCCGCCACCGTATCGCCCTTGTGTTTGGATTGGAAATCCTCATAGCCAGCAAGGGCGGCATCGGAGTTCCCCTGCATGGCATAGGACATGGTTTTGAAGTACAGATTGCGCTTGGTATCCTCGTCTGCCTTGAGGAAGGGGGCCGCGTGGTTCAACACCGTGCGGGCCGCATTAATCTGGCCCTGTTGGAAAAAGATCTCCCCCATTTTCTGCACTGCCGTCGGAACCTGATCCGGTTTATTTTTCAACTCCTCGAGTTTGGTCAACTCCCGCAGGTTGTCGCGATCCAGTTGCTTGAGCAGGGTTTGGTCGCGGGCCTGAATTGCAGCAAGGCGTTTCGCCGGAAATCCGGCGATGACTTCTTTCTGCATCTCCAGGATTTCTTCCTTGGGCACGATCGCACGGTAAGCCGCAAGCGCTTCGGCATACAGGGCCGGGCGCTCAGCCTCGGGACTGAATCCCGCTTGGTTGAAAAGAATTTCCGCCAACTGGAAATTGGCCTCGTTGTAGAGGGCGAGATCCGTCCGATCCTTGATGATGCCCCGGAGCAGGTCGGACGCCTTTTTGTAAAAGCCGAATGCGGTCTCCTTGCTCTCCCCCTTGTTGAGGGCCATGCTGCCTTGGGTGGCGAGGGCAATGGCCAGGAGGTTTTTGCTCCCGGCGACGGTGCTGCTGTTGGGAAACTTTTGAACATTCAACTCGGTGTCCTTCACCGTTTCGTCGTATTGGCCGATCTGATAATTCGAAACAGCCCTGCTGTAGATGACGCTCTCAAGATCCTGCGCTTGAGGGTACTTGGTGATGTAATTCGTGAAACCCGTTATTGCTTCCTGAAAGGTGGTCTTCCGCTTGGGGTCCGAATCCGGCATGAGGGAAGCCTTGGCCGAGAGGATTTGGGGAAGCAACCCGTCCACCACCTGCTTGAGTTCCTCTGCGAGAGGGGGACCCGAGCTCACCTTTTTAACCATTTCGGTCGCAGCGTCGAAGCGGCCGAGGAAGTAGTTTGTGAACGCGAGCTGGATCTGCCCGATCGGCACGACTGCGTCGGTCGGATAGTCCTTGAGCAGTTTCTCATAGGCGGCAGCAGCCTCTTCGTATTTGCCTGCTGAGAAAAGGTTGAAGGCGTCGGTATTCGCCTGGGCGGCCCCGGGGGATTGCGCGGTGGCGACTCCTGGTAGAAAAACCGCCGTCGTCAGGAGAACGAGAGAAAGGAATATGGATTTCATTCGGGAAGAGCTGACAATATAGCCGCCATACCGTGAATTTCGCCACTCCAAAAAGCGGCGATGATGCTCAGGGACCGCGGGCGGGCTTATCCCTGTTTGCGGGCCTTTTCCTTTTTTGTCTCCCGTTCTTCCTCCAGGCGTGCAATTTCCCGTGCCAGCTGGGAATGGAGCTCGCCGGCCCCCGCTGGATCGGCCGCAAGTTTCGCGATTTCCCCCTCAAGAAAAACCTTACGCTCCGCAATTTTGGCGGTGATCTCAGAGTCGATTTCTGCGAGCCGCTTTTTTGTTGCTTCGCCAACCTTTGGTTGGGGGGACTGCTTCTCCAAGCGGCTCATGGCCAGTTCGTAGGCGGATTTCATATCCGGGGAACCTACACGAACGGATCGAGACGCTCAACAACGAACCCTCTAGCGAGGCACTGCCCGCATTGCGCCACATTGAATGACACCGGGGAGAATAAAAGGAAAGGGGTAGGAAAGGTCGCTGCGTCATAAAGAATGACACCCGGATGAAAAAAGAATCAGGGCAAATGAGCAAGAGAAGCAAAACCGAGTTACTGGAGC
>JBGSSC010000141.1:0-5165 GCA_041737265.1 Terrimicrobiaceae bacterium
CCGGCGTTGTTCCGCCTGGGCGCGGCCGACACGGACATGGTGGCAATCACGTTTGATGACGGGCCCGACCCGGATTGGACACCGGCGATTCTTGAAATCCTCAAGGCAAGAAACCTCAAAGCCACTTTTTTCGTGGTGGGATCCCAGGCCGAGCGCTATCCGGAAATCATCCGGCAAATTGTCTCGGAGGGTCATGAGATCGGGAACCACTCATTCACACACCCGAACCTTGCGGAGGCTCCGGAGCAGCTGATCAAACTGGAACTGAATGCCACCCAGCGCCTCATCGAGTCGTTGACCGGCCACTCGACGACGTTGTTCCGCCCGCCATACAATGCTGATTCCAAGCCCTCAAACCTCCAGGAACTCCTGCCCATCGGAATCGCCCAGTCGCTGGGATACATGACGGTCCTGGAAAATGTGGACCCGAAAGACTGGCAAATCCCTGACAAGGACGAACTCCTCCAACGGGTGAAGCAGGAACTTCCCCGCGGCAATATTCTCCTTCTTCACGACGGAGGCGGGGACCGCAGTGCCACGGTTGCCGCCCTGCCCCACATTTTGGATTACCTTAAGGAACGCGGCAACCGGGTGGTGCTCATCAGCGATCTTCTCGGCCTTGATAAAGAAGCGCTCATGCCTCACCTCAACACGGAAGATTCCACCATTCACCTGTATACAAGCGGGGTGGGATTCCAGCTTCTGCACCTTATGCAGGAACTGCTTCACGTTTTTATCGTTGTGGCGTCGGCTCTCGTTCTCATCCGCGCGGTCCTGGTCCTTGTTCTGGCAAGGACCCACAAATCGCCTTCAAAAACCCTCTCCTCCCCTCCTCCGCCGGTCACCATCCTTGTTCCCGCCTACAACGAGGAAAGGGTCATTGGCAAAACTCTCCAGTCGCTCCTCGCTTCGGAATATGCGGGAAAGGTGGAAATCCTCGTGATCGATGATGGCTCGACCGACAACACCTCCGGGGCTGTCCTCGCAATCAAAGATCCCCGGATACGCCTCATCCGGCAGGAAAATTACGGCAAGGCCCATGCCTTGCAACGTGGGGTCAGGGAGGCCACGAGCGAGTACTTGGTGTTTGTGGATGCGGACACTCAATTTGAGAGGGATGCCTTGCAGTATTTGATTTCGGCCTGTGCGGATCCGAAGGTTGGAGCGGTCTCCGGCCATGCGAGGGTTGGAAATCTGAAGTCCTTTCTGGCAAGGTGTCAGGACCTTGAATATGTCTGCGGTTTCAATCTGGACCGCCGGGCCTATGCCGCATGGAATTGCATCACCGTCGCCCCGGGTGCCATCAGCGCGATTCGAAAGTCTGCCATCCTGGCGGCAGGCGGATTTTCCTACGAGACGCTTGCAGAAGATACCGACCTGACGCTCTCAATCCACAAAGCAGGATACCGCGTGGAATACCAACCGGCAGCGGTGGCCTACACCGAGGCCCCGGAAACCTACTCCACTCTTGCCAGTCAAAGATTCCGCTGGGCCTACGGCACCCTCCAGTGTGCATGGAAACACCGCGACATCACTTTCAATCCGCGATTCAAGGCGCTGGGTTGCTTCAGCCTTCCAGGCATTTGGTTTTTCCAGGTTATTCTGGTTGCCTTCTCGCCTTTCATTGACCTTTTGTTTCTCCAGTCCCTGTTCTTTGGAAACATGTGGGATATCCTGCCCTATTTTGCCGCCTTTATTTTCTGTGACCTCCTTCTTGCAGGAGCAGCGGTCGCGATGGAGGGCATGCCGCTTCAAAAGGCCCTGGGAATTATTCCACAACGGTTCGTCTATCGCCCGCTCCTCAGTTTCGTTATTTGGAAATCCATCCTGCATGCGCTGCGCGGCGCATGGGTGGGATGGGGAAAGCTCCAGCGCACCGCGACGGTCTCGATCCCGTGAAACCCGTTTCTCTTCCGATCCTCCTCTGCTTTGCAGTGGCAACGCTCCTTCCATCCACACGGGCCGCGGAAAGGGGGATCGTGCCACCGGAAACGGGAGTTCTGTTCGGGGCCTACTGCGATTTCGGCGAGACCGAGGACAATGTCACTTTGGAAGGCATCGAGGATTTCGAGAAACTGGCGGGCAAGGCCCCTGCCATCATCGCCTCCTCAAGTTACTGGGGACAGGAAACGTTTCCTTCAAAAAATCTGGCGCTGATCCGCCGCCATGGTGCGATCCCCATGGTTTTCTGGTCCCCATGGGACAAACCCTACACGGAATCCAAAGGGCCGGACCGGTTTTCTCTTCGGAAGATTCTGGCAGGAAAATGGGATTCGTACATCGACCGGTGGGCTGATGGAGCGAAAGAATTCGGTGAACCCGTGTTTGTTTCCTTCTGCAACGAAATGAATGGCGACTGGTTTCCCTGGTCGGGGTGTTTTTACGGCTCGGAGGATGGCGGCAACGAAGTTTTCAAAAAAGCATGGAGGTATGTTGTCGACCGCGTGCGCGCCCGCGGGGCGGATAATATCCTCTGGGTTTTCCATGTGAACGCATTTCCGGCAGTCAACGAGCAATGGAATGTCATGGCTGCGTATTACCCCGGCTCCGACTACGTCGACTGGCTGGGACTCAGCGTCTATGGGAAACAGTTTCGCAACGAGGGAAATTGGGCCCACTTCCCCGACCTCCTCACCTGGCCCTGCGAAGAGATTTCAGCTCTCGATCCGGACAAACCCGTCATGCTCGCCGAATTCGGAGTGGGAGATTTTCCCAAGGCCGGCAGCAAAGCGCAATGGATCACCGACGCCCTCACCCTGACTCCCAGACACCCCCGGATCAAAGCCGCCGTCTTTTGGCACGAACGCTGGCAAAATGACGACGGAACCTACAGCAATCTCCGCATCAATTCCTCTCCCGCCGTGCTGGAGGCCTTTCGAAATGGCATCGCCAGACCTGAATGGGTGGGATCGGCCCGTTTAAATCACTAGGGCTCACGGGCTCAGAATAACTGCCTCCCCGGGTTTGCGACCTGAACCATGACCGGCGGTCGGGTTTCAACCCATAGCTCACACGCTGATTCCGGCTTAGTTTCGCGGCCATGAATAAACTAATTCTCAAATCACTCGGGGCAGTCCTGCTCACAGGAACGCTCCTTTGCAGCGTTCAGGCGCAAACCTCGTCAGTCACAACCACCACGGACACCACATCGATGGGGACGATCAGCGAGTTCAACCCGCAGGCAATCCTGATCAAAACGGAAACCGGCACAGCCCCCGTTCGCTATGTCTATGGCAAAACCACGACCTATGTCGACGAAACTGGAAAACCGGTCTCCATGACGACCATTAAATCCGGAGTGCCCGTGACTGTCCACTACACCAAATCGGGTGAGGTTATGACAGCCTCGAAGGTCATTGTAAGAAAAGCTGTGGTTGCACCGGGCGCTGCAGTTGAAAAGACGACGACCACTATCGAAAGCAACTAACCAACTTACAGTTACGTCTATCCAGGAGCGGTCTGATGCAAATCAGGCCGCTCTTTTGGCATTTTACGGACGGACGTTGGAGGTGTGTTGAACCGGTGAAGAGCCCGTGAAGACGTGGAGAGTGAGACTCTGACGAATGGCTGAGGCCACCGTCAAACGACGGCGGCTCGAATGACTCCAGCGCGCTAGAGCCGGATTAATAAATGCTGTCGCCGCGGCACTCTGCTGCCGCGTCCTCCTTTCGCCTCAGCAACCGGAGGAGTGGGAACTCCGGAGGAAGACTGCCACAAGGCAGCCAGCAGGGCGCAGCCGCCTGGAGGCGGCAAGTCAAAGTGTAGGCGGCTACAAATGATACGGCTATAGTTCGCTGATCTAAGTCAGCGGGCGTTGACCCAGGGTTGGTCTCCCTCTTTCATCTTGAGGGAGTTCATCACAACGAAGAGCACGGCATCCAGCATGTCGGCATGCGTGCGATAGACATCGGTGACTCCCGCGGGAGGCTCCCATGTCGAAGCGGGCAGGGTTGGAGAAAATTTGAGGTCTTTTACATCGACCGAGGCGGTAAAGTCCGGCTGCACAACCTCGAACCGACGCGGCACATAACCGGGGGCAACCCACATGCGGGCTTGAAATCCCTCGGCACCCGCTGCCTTGGCAAGTTCCGGCATGAGGCCGGCAGTGATCACCCGGTGGTCAACCCCATCCAGAGTGTCCACCTCGGCAACATCGGCCTTCGGGATGCTGAAAAGTGCGGGGAGAAAAACCGCCTGCTGAGCCGTGATCGGCAGGTGGATCGGCATGTTTTTCTTTTTTGTGGGCTGGGGCTTCACTTTGAACTGCTTGAGCAGGAATTCAACCTTGGCACCAGGCACCGCCCAGACCTCGTCGCCATTCCGGCAAACAACCACTTCGTCTCCAAGGACGGGAGCGGAAAGCTTCACCTTGTCGGGAAACTGCACCGCCGCCTTCAAGGAGGCTCCCTCCATCTGCTTGGGAAGACGGCCCGAAACCTCCGTCATTTCAATGGTCATCGAACAGGCTTTGTTAGGGCTCCGGGTATCGGAGAGCAGAACACTCCAGAAGGGCTGGAAAACCTTCCCGATCACATCGTAGGGATTATCCCTCGGTGGACCGTCCTGGGCAAAGACAGGGAGGGCGCAAAACGCCGAAACCGCCCAAAGGGCAAGCGCGGAAAATTTCATGAGGTATCGTCGCCCGGCCGGGAGACGACTGGCAATCACCGCATCAAAAGAACAGCACGGGCCCTCTTGATCTCGCGGGTGATCTTGCGGTGGGCACGGGCGGACATTCCAGTCACGCGGCGGGGAAGGATCTTTCCGCTTTCCGTGACGAATCGCTTGAGGAGTTCCGGGTTTTTATAGTCGATGGCTTCCGCGGCGAGGTCGGTGCGCCGGCGCGGCATCGAGCGGTTGGCACGGCGGAAGGCGGAACGGCGTTTGGGCGTTTTGGGCTGCATGGTTTCTTATTTGATCTCGCGGTGGAGCGTATGACGTTTGAGATTGGGGTTGTATTTTTTCTTTTCGAGCCGGTTGGGCGTGCGCGGGCTCTTCTTGTTGCGGGTCGTCATGTAACGGGACGGCGGCTTGCCTTCGGCGCGTGCCTCGGTGCATTCGAGTGTGATAATTTCTTGTGCCATAATGTTTAGTCTTTGGAGTCTGAGGAATCGTCATCGGAGTCATCCGAATCTTCATCGTTAAGTCCGAAAAGCGATGTGACC
>JBGSSC010000202.1:0-7389 GCA_041737265.1 Terrimicrobiaceae bacterium
AGTTTATTCGCAAAAGGAAGCCTTCTTCCAGACAGGCTGCTGAATTTCCGCTTCGCGGAAGAAAAACCACCATTTTTGCCCGATTGTGCGGCACGAAGTGCCGTTTCAGCAGGCTGTCTGGCGGGGGAAGACCGCAGCGGAACAAACGTTTCAGCCAATTTTCCACTCGGACTGCAAAGTCCGACAGCCTGCTAGTTCTTCCGCATTTTGCGCAGCAAAATATTTTAATCCGGCGGCGACGGAGTTCGTTTCTCCCCGGATGCCGTTGTCCCCAAGCCACCCTTGGCTCCGACTCCGCCGGATTAGCAGGGCTTGCTGCTTGCCCGCCGGGTCGCAAGCGTGCGAAGAGAGACGCCTCATGCGCCGGGGATTAATAATTATGGCAGTCTGCCTTGCGGGCTGTGCGAAGGACGCAGTTCCACCGGCTCCCCGCCCCGCCCTGGAAGAACCCCCGGTTGCGTCATCACCCGCAGGAACCCCCGACCTTTGGCCGGCTCAAGCTCCCGTGATCACAGCGCGCTCGGCCTTGATGCTCGATGCACGCACCGGAAGAGTCCTTTATCAAAAAAATGCGGATGCGAGGACGCAGGTTGCGAGCACCCAGAAATTGCTCTCGGCACTTCTGGTTGTTCGCTCGGGAGATCTCGATCGCCAGGTTGTGATTCAGGAACAGGACACCCGGGTAGAGCCCACCAAGCTGGGGTTGCGGGCGGGCGAGCGTTACAGTCGGCGGAGTCTGCTGACGGCGATGATGGTGAAGAGCGAAAACGATGCAGCCGCTGCTCTCGCGCGGGATGTTGCGGGAAGTGTAACAGCCTTCGTTGCCGGCATGAACCGCACTGCCTGGGACCTCGGGGCGCGCAATTCCTTTTTTGCCAACCCGCACGGACTCCCGGCACCGCAGTACTCGACAGCAAGGGACATCGGCCGCATCGCTTTCCGCGCTTACCGGGAACCAACCCTCCGACAGATGATGGCAACCCGGACGATGACTTTTGTTTTCAACTCCGGCCGCAGGAAGTTTTTGGAAACCACGAACAAGCTCCTCAAGCGCAACCCGTTTGTGAACGGCATGAAAACCGGCTACACCGATGCGGCCGGCCGTTGCCTCGTGGCAAGCGCCTCCTCCGGAGGGAAAGACTTGATTTTTGTCCAATTGGGCAGCCGGACCACGTATATTTTTGATGATGCGGAGCGGATGCTGGCATGGGGGTTGGAGCAATAACCAGCGAGGCACTTGCAGTGCCTCGCTGATGACTTTCCGCTGCGAAAAGTCCATTTTGCGAAGCAAAATTTATTAATCCGGCGGCGCTGGCGGATGTTTCTCACTGGGTCCCCTTGCCAACATGCCCTCCCTTGGCACCGGCTTCTGCCGGATTAGAAGATTCTAATGTTGGAACAGGCAGAATCCTAACACACCCGTGCGAGGCTGGGGGTGCTATGAAACATATCCTCGCAACACTCACAGTCACGGCAATTGCAGTATTGGGGCTGCTCCCGCCAACAGCCCACGCAAAGGTCTCCGATCAGACCCTGAAAAACCTCAATGCCGCTTACCAGGGCGAATCGAATGCAGCCAACCGCTACGAGAAGTTCGCAGCAAAGGCTGAGGCTGAGGGCTACGCGCAAGTCGCCAAGCTCTTCCGCGCGACGTCGGCTGCGGAGGCGATCCACCGCGATACCCACAAGCAGGCAATCCTGGATCTGGGAGGAAATGTGGAGACTTTCCAGCTTGAAGAAGTGGTGCCGGCAGCAACGGCAGAGAATCTGAAGGAATCAATCAAGGGGGAAACCTACGAAATGACGAAGATGTATCCCGAATTCCTGGCGGTTGCGAAGGCTGATGATGCCCGCGCCGCGGTGCGCACCCTCAACTTTGCGCTGGCTGCGGAAAAGGAACATGCCGTTTTGTACCAGGCTGCCTTGGAGAGTCTGGGTAAGAACGCCCCTGCGGATTACTATGTCTGCAAGATTTGCGGGATGACGCTCACCGAGTTGCCTGCGAAGAAATGCCCCTCCTGCCGCAAAAGCAGGGATGAATACACCAAAATCAGCTGAATCCGGCAATGATACCAATCCCAAGTCCGCTGCACCCGGCCGTTGTTCATTTCCCCATCGTCCTCCTCTTGTTCGGTGCGCCGATCGCTGTCATCGCCGCACTCCTTCCAAAATGGCACCTCCCCCGATTGGCAGCCGGACTGCTTGTGGCAGGCAGTCTGGGTGCAATTGCCGCCACCTGGACGGGAGGGCAGGATGAGGAACTGCTGGGAGAACTCCCTCAGCCCGCCGAGCAAATCCTGGAGGAACATGAGGAATGGGGGGAAGCCACCCGTAATATTTCCATCGGTACAGCGATCCTGGCCTTTCTGGCGGCCGCACTTTACCGCCACCCGAGGACATCCCGGGTGTTGGCTGTGTTCGCGGCGATCTCGGCCATAGGGGCGGCCTTCGCTGTCTCCCAGGCGGGTCATTACGGCGGCCTTCTCGTTTACAAACACGGGGCCGGGGTGAACGCAACTTCCAGTTCCGCTCCAGACTCTCAAAACCGGAAAACCAGCGAAAAAAAGCCCGGGCATAGAGGCGACGATGATTAAGAGATCACGGATCGCCAGAGCCTTTCTGAAAGGTTATAGGACAAGGCATGCGCATTCTTGTGGCGGAAGATGACCCCAAGGTGAGATCCCATGTTGTCTCCGCTTTGAGGGCCGTGGGGCATGCGGTCGACGAAACGGGGGATGGAGAAGAGGCTCTCTGGCTCCTCTTGGAACATCCCTACGAGGCTGCCATTCTTGATATCACGATGCCAGGGCGCGACGGAGTGAGCATAACCCGTGCGCTGCGGACCGCGGGCCGCACGTTTCCGGTTCTTCTCGCTACCGCACGGGGAGAGGTCCGCGACAAGGTCAGCGGATTGGATGCCGGCGCCGACGACTACATCGTCAAACCTTTTTCAACAGAGGAGTTGCTGGCAAGACTGAGGGCCTTCCAGCGCCGGGCGCGGCCGGACCTCGGTTCTCTGATTCAGATCGCGGACCTCCAGATCGATCTTCGCAGCCGGGTTGCACGGCGGGGGGGACGGGACATACCACTCACGAACCGGGAGTTTGCCTTGCTCGAAGCTCTCGCCGAGGCATCGCCGAGGCCCCTTCCCAAATCCACTCTTGTTGAGAGGGTCTGGGATCAGCATTTCGACTCGGGCACAAATGTGGTGAACGTTTATATCAACTACCTGCGCAAAAAGGTGGATCTGCCGGGATGCGTCCCTCTTCTGCATACCATCCGGGGTGTCGGGTTTGTTCTGCGCGAGGAGGCCCCGTGAATTTCCGGTTGAGAGTGGCGACATGGTTCGCCCTGTCGCTCCTGATCCTCATAGCGGCGCTGCTGGTCTCCGCTCATCAACACCTTGATGAGGAATTGAGGAAAGACCGATGGGATCGATCCCATCCCCAATTTCCGAAATGGGTCATCCACGGAAGCTACACTGATGAAGAGGTTCATGATGTTCTCGGCGAGTTGATTCAGGTCTGGCTCTGGGTGGGAACGCCGATCGTGATCGCCAGCCTCGGGGCGGGTTACTACCTCGCCATGCGATCCGTGCGTCCCATCCGCCGGATCAACAGGGAGTTGGCGGCCTTGGATCTTGGGGCCCTTGAAGAGGGAGTGAGCGTGCCAGAGAAAGATGCCGAGTTGGCCACCCTTGTGAAGCATATCAACGAACTCCTGCACCGCATGCAGCACTCTTATGGCGAGATGGCCGAGTTTTCCTCCCTGGTCGCGCACGAATTACGCACTCCACTGACCCTTCTTCGGATGAAAGTCGAAGCAACCGCATCTCGCCTCCCGCCGGAAGTTTCGGAGGAGCTGCAGGAAGATCTTCACCGCTTGTCCCGCCTTGTTGAGCGATCTCTCCTCACCGCAAAGGCCGAAACAAAAAAACTACACCCTACTTGCGAACCCGTAGACCTTTCCCTGCTGTTGGAGGATCTCCGGGAGTCCTATTCACTGATGGCGGCGGAGCAGGGCATTGAAATGGAATGGAGTGTTGCCCGTGCGGTGTGGTGTCGGACCGATCCCGACTTGATCCTCCAAATTTTTCACAACCTGCTTGGAAATGCCCTCCGCTACGGCGAACAAAAGGCACGGGTTTCCCTCTCGCAATCCTCGGGCCGCGCCACGGTTCGAATATCCAATCATTACAGTATCCAAAGACCCGCCCAGCCGGGGACCGGCCTGGGTCTCAGGCTTGTCCGCAGCCTGTGCGCCAGCATGGAACAAACCCGCTTCCGCTACCGGGAATCGCGGGGTGTCTTTTCTGTGCGCCTTGCATTAAGTACATTCAATCCATGAAATCAAACGATCCGTCCCACCCGGAAGCCCACGCAATCACCGACCATGAGGGAATTCTGGGGATTCAAGCCCTGGCTGCCGGAGAGAAAGTCGAGATCGCCTATGATCCCACCCGCCTGAGTGATGATGAGGTTCGGGCGATTATCAAGGAACACGTGCGGGCGGTGCCAACCGGACCACAACGCTGCGCTCTGCGTCTGGATGGCGAAGCTTGCGAGGCCGCAGCGGCCAAGCTCGAGCGCAGGATTGAAAAGGTCCCGGGTGTGCGGAGGGCGACGGCGACTTATATCGGCAGGGTCTTGTGCCTGACCTTCGACCAGGGGGTTACGAACCAGGCGGAAGTTCTTGAGGGAGTGCGGGCGGCCGGCGCAAAGTTCGAACCCCTCGAAAGCTCACGGGATTCAAAGCGGCCCGGCTTCTGGCAGAGGGTCCGCAGCGGCGATCTCAACGACGAGCTGTCCTGTGGATTGGGATTCCTGTTTTTGGTGGCCGCGGCGATTGCCGACCATACGACTGGCAAGGGACAACTTTGGACTGCGCTCCTCTACGCCGGAGCCTATGTGTTTTGCGGTCAAAACGGGGTCCGCTCGGCGATTGCGTCGCTGCGCGAGCGCACGCTGGATGTGGATGTGCTGATGGTGTTGGCGGCACTCGGGGCCGCGGTGGTGGGTTCACCTCTGGAGGGCGCACTTCTGTTGTTTTTGTTCAGTTTTTCGAATGTCCTTCAGCGCTATGCTCTGGACCGCACCCAGCGCGCGATCGAGTCCCTCCTCACCCTCAGACCGGACAAGGCCCTGCGGCTCATCGGCTCCGAAACGGAGCTGGTGCCAGTCGAGGTGCTGGAGCCCGGGGACCGCGTCCTGGTGCGCCCCGGAGAGCACATCGCAGTGGACGGCGTGGTTGCCGAAGGAAGCAGCAGCGTGGACGAATCAAGCCTCACCGGAGAATCCATGCCGGTCGGCAAAGAGGCGGGAGCCGCGGTCTTTGCTGGCACGCTCAATGGCGCTGGGGCTTTGGAAGTTGCCGTTACCAAAAAATCCGGGGATTCGACCCTCGCGCGCATGGTCGAACTCGTTGCACAGGCCCAGGCGGAAAAGTCAGGAACCCAGCGGTTCCTCGAACGAGCAGAGCAATACTACGCAGCCGGGGTTATTGCCTTTACTGTGGTGGTTCTGCTCATCCCGTGGCTTCTTTGGGGACAGGATTTTGCCACGGCCTTCTACCGCGCGATGACCGTAATGGTTGTTGCTTCTCCCTGTGCCCTCATCATCAGCACGCCCGCAACAGTGCTCTCCGCCATCGGAGGGGCTGCGAGGCGGGGCATCCTCATCAAAGGCGGCTCGCACCTTGAGCGTGCATCAAAGGTGGATATCGTCGCCTTCGACAAGACAGGCACACTCACAGCAGGCAAGCCCTCGGTGACCGATGTCGTGTTCGAGGGAAAAGTCCATGCACTCGCAGCCGGGCCTCCTCCGGCCGGAGCCGCCGCACTCCTCGCCGCGTGTGCGGCACTGGAATCAAAATCCGAGCACCCCCTCGCCGCCGCAATTGTTTCCACGGCCACCAAACTCGGACTAAAGAGTCCCGATGCGACCGGGTTCCAATCCACCGCGGGCAAAGGAGCGGAGGCCGACGTCGAGGGCCGACGTCTGGTCGTCGGTAGCGAGCGGCTCTTCCTGGAAGTCGAGGCATCGGAGCGTGAATCCTTCTCGACGCTTTCTGCCCCGCTTCAGGCTCAGGGCAAAACCTGCGTCTGGCTGGGGGAGCGCAAGGGTGACACCGTCGTGACCCTCGCACTTTTTGCCCTTGCCGACACGATCCGGCCCGAAGCGCGGGGCCTTGCCCGCAAGCTTCATGCCATGGGAGTGAAGAAAATCGTGATGCTCACCGGGGACCAGAAGGCCGTCGCAGCAGCCATCGCAGCCGATGCGGGAATCGATGAGTTCCGCGCAGAACTCCTGCCAGAAGAAAAGGTGCAGGCGATCCGCAGTCTCAAGCAGGAAGGCTGCGTGATGATGGTTGGCGATGGAGTCAACGATGCCCCTGCCCTTGCAACTTCCGACCTCGGCGTCGCAATGGGTGCAGCCGGCACCGACGTCGCCATGGAAACCGCCGATGTGGTCCTGATGGGCGACCGTCTGGAGAGCATTGTCATTCTGCTCGGGATGGCGCATCACGCAAGGCGCGTTCTCCTCCAGAATCTCACCTTCGCCTCGGCAGTTATCCTGACCCTGCTTGCCGCCACTTTCGGCTTTGACCTCTCCCTGCCGTTGGGAGTCGTCGGCCACGAAGGCAGCACGGTTCTCGTTTGTCTCAATGGACTGCGGCTCCTCGTTTACCGGCCCAAAACGTCAGCCTGACGCAGCAAAATTTTTCTAATCCGGCGGCAACGGAGGTTGTTTCTCACCGGGTCCCCTTGCCAACAAACCCGCTCTTGGCACCGGTTCCCGCCGGATTAGCCCGCGAGCATCGATGCGGATGCCAAAAAGAGGAAGCAGGCCACCGCGATAATGACCCCGGTCACCTGCGCAACTTTCAACGTGAGCGGGGGTTTGTTGATTTTTGAGCAGAGGGTGGCGAAAAAGACCCACCCGATGGGAATCGCAAAGAGCCAGAGGGAAATGGTATTTAAAAATTCGAGATAGGCCGATTCAGAGGCATCGGTGTTGGCTTGAATCATGATCTTCAAGGAAACGACCCCAAGGGTCAAAAACGCAAACTGCGTCATGGCGATCACCCGGATCATCGGAAGTTCCAGTAAGGATCGTCCTCCATATCAAAGCATCCTGCCTAGAAAGGGCTCAGGGTCAATTCCGGAAAAGAATACAGCCCGCTGCGACAAGTGCCGCAACGGGCTGTTGTTCCCCCCAGAACAACTTCTTGGTGAGCAGGTGCCGTGCCAACTCCGAATCAATCAGCCGAGATTCCTTGAAGAGTTGGAGGAGGGCGCATCTCCGAAAGTTGCAATCCAAAGGAGCGCGGGCATCCTGCCTTTCCGATACGAAGAACGGCGACGCAGCGCCGTTGCTACAGAATAGAAGA
>JBGSSC010000297.1:0-3502 GCA_041737265.1 Terrimicrobiaceae bacterium
GCAGGGAGAGAATCGTGGTTTTACCCGCACCGCTCGGGCCGACCAGGGCAAACTGCTTGCCTGCCGGAACCTCGAGGGTGGCCGCATCGACCGCTTTTGTCTCAGGCTTGTACGAGAACGCGACTCCCTGCAGCGAAATCCTTCCCTCGCAATGGCTGAGGGTTTCCGCGTCCGGGGCATCCATGACCGTTGCCTTTGTGGCAAGGAGGGTGAAGATGGCTGTCGCGGAGGCCATGCATTTTTGCATAAGCAGCGGGATTCGGCTCAGGGACTTGATCGGGTTATAGAGCAGAAAGATGCCGGCGCAGAGCGCAACAAATTTGGCGACGCTGATATCGAAAAAGTAGACGTAGAGGATGGCAAGTACCACCCCGAAAGCCGAGACCGACTCAATGAGTGGCTGCACGATTTCGATGCTTTTTCGAACCCGCATGCTGTTGCGGCACTGGGTGTCGCTTGATTTCGCGAATTGCGAGGTCTGGTAGTCTTCGCGGGCGAATGATTTGATGACGCGAACACCCGCGAAACTCTCCTGAAGGATAACCGCCATCGTGCCAGCCTCATTCTCCTCGGCGCGGCCGGCATGGCGTACTTTTTTTCCGAAGAATACGACCGGCACAATGCAGATTGGAAAAAGCACGAGCGTGGTAAGGCTGAATTTCCAGTCCATGGCGACGAGGACGACGACGCCTGTGATCACCGCGATGGGATCTTTCACGAGATCACCGGAAATCGAGGTGAGGGCATTTTGGGCCATGCGCGTGTCATTGACCACCCGTGAGATGAGCCGTCCCGCCTTCGCCTTGTTGAAGAAGTCAAGGGATTGGGAGAGAAGATGTCCGAAAAGTTGGGTGCGGATGTCACGCAGCACGCGGAAGCTCACCCACGCCATGCAGTAGGAGTTCAGGTAGGAACAGAGCCCGCGCGCCACCATCACCGCCGGAATGAGGAGCGTGATCCAAAAAATCTCCCCGATCCCGGGACCGCCGGCTTCCGTTGCCGCTTTGAGCAGCGCCGCCTGATCCGCTCCCCCGGGCAGCACTCTGTCGCCTACAATCTTGATGACCAGGGGAACGACACCATTGAGCATTCCCGCGATGACGCCGAACCCCAGCCCAAGAGCGAATCGGCTGCGATACGGTTTCAGGTAGGAGGAGAGCTTCAGGTATGGGCCATAAAAACCCCGCACCAGCTCGGGAAATGAAAGCTTTTCTTGTTTTGCCATCGGAATCGCACCATAAGGCGTCTTTCGGTCGCTCTCAGCAAACCAAAACTCTACGCACCATTTCCCATGCGTCCGGATTCCCCGCCTCGAAAGCAGCTCCGGCCCCTGGTGCTCGCTTTCTTTTCCGTGGCAATGCTCGCCTGCGCAGCCGCTTCCAACGCGGTGATGGACACCCTTTCCTTTCGATACGAGAAGAGCGTCTTCGCAGCAGTCGGGATGGATCAAGTCTGGTTCAACCCCAAGTTGTCCTGGAGAAACAAGTGGAAGGGCGGAGACCCCGCCAGCGGTGAGGCCTATCCGGGCAGCTCAACCGTTTTCGTGGCATTTACGGACGCATGGCACACCTTCAAGTCGTTGACGATTTTCTTTGTGATTGCCGCAGTCATAGCCCCGTTCACTGCGGTTTTTTCCATGAAATGGCCGCTGGGGATCGCGGTCTTGATCGGGCTCAAGATCCTCTATGGTGTCATTTTTGAATCTCTTTTCTCCTGGGGGTTGATCTCCCGGTAGCGGGCGTCGCGTCGGGCGGAACCCGGCCGGGAGCTATCGGGACCGTGCCGGAATCAGAACGGGCTTTCCCGGGCCGGACTCGGTGGAGCGCAGGGCCACGAAATCAGCCCCGACGGATTCTGCAGGAACTTGCCAGCCGGGTTTCTGCGCGAGGATTTCCTTCAGTGCGGAAAGTTTGTCCCGGTAAGCAAGTCCATGGCTGGAGAGATGACCCTCATAGCCGCAGACAACCCTGCGGCCGAGCAGGAGGAGAGGGTGATTGAAGTCCGGATGGCAGGCAAAAACGGTTTCGGGAGGGAGATCCTCCACAAGGCTCTGCCATTCAGCCAACTCTTCCCGGCTTGCGAGTTGGTATCCGTGGCGCCGGTCGAGCCCGGCAGCCAGGGCGATGGCACCGCTGAAAAACAGGAGAACACACAGAGCTGCCCGCGAGGGCATGGGGAGGGGCGCCAGGACATATTTCCAGAGCAAAGGTGCAGGGGCGATCCAGCACCAAACAAGCAACTTCGTATTATCCCATGCCCAATCGGTGAGAGGGAAGAGGAAAGCCAGCAGCGCAATCCCCGCGGAAACACCCGCGATCCACCTGGCAGCGGGTTCCCCTGCTTTGATCAGCTTGAAAGCAAGGATGCCGCCAAGAATGAGCGCCACACCAAACTGCAACGCAAACCCGGCGGCGCCGCCTTCACCAAGTGTCCATCCGGGCTCAAAACGGAATTTGCCGCCGCTGGAAAACTCTGCCGTGACAGCGAGCACAGAGGCCGTTGCGGGAATCGATGCCGCGACGCCAACCCCGACGGGGCGCCTCCAGCCCGCAGGATTCGCCACGACCGCCCCGGCCAGCGCAGCACTCAGAAAGAGAAACGTGTGCAATTGGAAGAGTGGCATGGTGCCATAAATCAGAGCTTGGAAGACCAGAGGGATCGAGCGCGTTGACTCTCCAAAGAAGTCCTGCCTCCATGCCCACAGCAAAACGAGGCCGGCTGGCAGAGCGAAAAGAAACCCCCGCTGAGGGACGAGCATCGTGAGGAACGCATTTTTCCATACCGAGTCGGCTCCGTATTCGATGAATTCTCCGGTGCGGAAAATTGCAAACCCTGCCAGCCCGCCGCCGAAAAGAAATGCGGCGACCGTAAAGGCCCCGCCGTATTTCCACAGCGCCCACGCCGAAAGAAACGCCAGTCCAAAGCCCGTGAGAATCACCCCCCCGCGAAGGTCCACTCCCACCAGGAGCAACAGGGCGTTGAAAAGATCCGCGGCAGGCGGATAGGTGAGGGGCGCGTCAACAAGAATCGGGCTCGGGGGCCAGAATGGAATGCCCGATGCAAAGTAGTTGATAAAGCCGAGATGAAGGGAGAGATCCCCGAGATTGTGGGGAGAAAGAATTTTCAAACTGCTGCCATCCGGGTAGAGCAGCCAGAAGAAGGCCCGGAAGCTTGCCAGCATGAAAACTGTGAGGATGGCGAGATCCCAGATCCCCAGGTGTGCCGGATAATCATCGATAGTTTTCCAGCCCGCGAAGAGGGCGACAACCATGCCTGTCAACAGGCACACCGCGGCCATCCCGGGATTGAGCCCCTGGCCCAGCCAGGCAAGCAGGGTTGCCGCTCCTGCGCTCGCCGCCAAACCGCTGCTACAGCCGGCAACGCTCTTCATGGCTGTCCGCCCGGTGCGCTTCCTATCACGTCCGGCCGGCCCCCCAGCATATCCGCAAAATCGTCGGCACGGAAGAACACCACACAATCGTCAACCCCTGAACGCAGGCGA
>JBGSSC010000298.1:0-7992 GCA_041737265.1 Terrimicrobiaceae bacterium
GCGATGTGCCGATCCGCACCGTGATTACCAAGGACCTCTGGAAGTTGAATTGGCGCGGGGGGCACGAGGACGAACTCTATCACCTCGAGGCCGATCCCGGCGAAACCACCAACCTGGTCGCCCGCCCTCAGCTCCGCGCCCGGATCGAAGCGTTGAAAACGCGAATCACGCGCTGGCGGGAGCTCACACGGGATCTTTCCGGGCCGACATCCTTCTAAACCACCTCGCCCGACCCGCACAGGTCCCCAAGTTCCCGACCAGCCCGACTTCACAGGGGGTGAACCCGGCGGCCGACGCTGACCTTGACGTCGTGGGTGCCGAACCAATGCGACCGCTCACCCGGCAATCCGGCTGCAGGGCATGCACGAGACGTTTCAATCCCAAACTTTGGACCGGGTGGCCAGCCGCTCGTACTCAGCTACCGGAATCGTTGCCCAGTGCATGATCCACTCCCCAATGCCGGGATACTCTTTCAACGCCCCCCGGCCAGCGCATACAGCCCCCAGTGGATGAACATCCCGAAGCGTGCTTCCCTCCACCAGTCCAAACGCTGCGATTCGGCTTTTTGCATGGTCTTCTCCTTGTTCCAGATTATTGGACCCACCTGCCTTTCCATTCGAGTGCCAGCGCGGAAACGGGTTGACGATTTCCAATTCAATGCTTATTAATGCATTAATAATGAAGGTTTGCAATAGAAAATGCCTGTTGCGTCCGATGCGGGGCCTTAATTCATCAGCCTTCACCTTGATTGAACTCTTGGTTGCTGTCACTATTCTCGGGGTCCTGGCGATCCTGATGTTTCCTGCCTTAAAAGGGGTTCAGGAGAGATCGGCAGCAGCGGGCTGCAGTTCCAATCTTCGGCAGCTTGCTTCGGCGATCTTGGCATACGCCGGCGAGCACAACGGATATCTGCCCGACAGCAAATTCACTTTGACGCCTCGGGAGGAAAACTGGTGGATGAGCAAACTGGTGGCGGGCGGCCACATCGACGGTCCCGTTGTTTGCCCCCAATTTCGCGGGAGAATCCGGACGACCAGTTATTCGCCGGTGCTCTGCACCTATGCGGCCAACGAGATGCTCACTGGCTACACGAGAGATAACGAACAGTGGTTCTCCACAAGGACGCTGGCTGGCATTCCGGAGCCGGCCTCCACTATCTTGCTCACGGAGAGCCGTTATGAGCTTGTTGCAGGGGACGGAAATTACAACACCTACCCCTTGCTCAAAGTTGGAGATGGTGAATTGATCGGAAAGGTTTATGATCTGAATTCTGGAAGGAGAGGGCCTGCCCTTCGCTACGCCCACGGCGGTTACCCGCAGGCGGCCTTTGTCGACGGACATGCGGAAGCGAGAGCCGCCCCTTGGCCCGACGAAGCCCTCGATCCCAACCAAGGGGATTGAGCCGGGATCAGGTGCAAAAACATGGCAACAATCAAAGAGATCGCGAAAAAGGCAGGGGTTTCGGTCGCGGCGGTTTCCGCGGCACTGAGCGGACGAAACGGCACCGGGAGACACGTCGGGTTTGTACTTCGATGAGAACGGAGCTTGGCCCCGGCCGGTGCTGAACGCCATCCGAGTGCATCAGCGGTATTTTTTCTTCATGTGTAACGCCATGGGCGGCAGGATTTCCTTCAGAAACGTTACCGCGTGAAACGGTGAAGCAACTCCCTCATATTGTCATCTTCCACGCGCATGACATGGGCCGGTGGATCGAGCCTTATGGCCATCCGGTCCCGACGCCGTGCTTCCGGGAGTTTGCGGCAGAGGCAGTGCTGTTCCGCAAGGCGTTCTGCGCTGCTCCAACCTGTTCACCGAGCCGGGCTGCAATGCTCACCGGCTGCGCGCCTCATAACGTGAACATGCTGGGATTGGCGCATCGCGGATTCGGTCCAGTGGACGCCTCCCGGCACCTGGCCCGCTACCTCCAGTTGAATGGCTACCATACGGTGCTTGCCGGCATTCAGCACGAAACGAGTGAAGCCGGAATTCCTGCGCTTGGGTATCAGGAGCGCATCTCTGCCAGTCCCGGGAGTGACGGAGAACCGGACCTTCAAGTGGCCAAAAATTTGACAGACCGCCTGAAGCGGGGATTTCCTGATTCACCGCTATTCCTTTCGGTTGGGGCGTTCCTGCCGCACCGGCCGTTTCCCGGCCTTCAGGAGGGCGATGAACCCGGCCGGCTCCAGCCGCCAATTCCTGTATCAGATTCTGCTGCCGGGCGGCGGGACTTTGCGGAATACAGGGCGGCGGTGGGAGTCACGGACCGGTGCTTTGGTCTTCTCTGTGATTCTCTCCGTGAGCTGGGGATTTATGACGATTCTGTTATTGTCGTCACCACGGATCACGGGCCGGCTTTTCCGGGCATGAAATGCAGCCTGCACGACCAGGGGATCGAGGTGGCGCTAATTATCCGTCCTTCTTCCGATTCTGGATTTGCTCCGCGGATTTCGGACGCACTGGTTTCCCACCTTGATCTCTTTCCGACGATTTGCGGCCTTGCCGGGCTTCCTGCGCCGGAATGGCTTCAGGGTCGCTCGCTCGTTCCTCTTCTCGACGGCCGCCGGAATGCCATACGTGAGGAGCTGTTTTCAGAGGTGACTTATCACGCAGCGTATCAGCCGATGCGGTGCATTCGGACAAATCGGTACAAATTGATCCGCCATTTCGATCCGGAGCGGTGCCGTCCGGTGCTTGCTAATGTCGATGGCGGCCATGAAAAGCGCCGGCTGCTTGCGGCTGGATGGGACAGTTTGCGGTACGCGGACCTTGAGCTTTACGACCTTGAAACGGACCCATATGAGATGCGGAACCGGGCAGATGACCCCGCCTTGGCAAATGTTCGTGTGGCGCTTTGGCGGCGGCTGGAGGATTGGATGGAAAAGACGGGTGACCCTCTGTGCCAATCCCAACCGCGTGTGCCCGCCCCTGCAGGAGCTGTCGTCAATGCCCTCGAGAGCCGCGATTCCGCGGACAAACTTTTAGAATAGCCTGTCCGTGGCGGCACCGGAACCTGAAGGGGCACGGAAAATGGACGTATGAAACCCGGGACCACGCGCAGTGTAATGCATCCAGCGCCTCCCCGATGACGCATTAGGCGCTTAGGGGCAATTTCGAAACAACATATTGTCGCATGTCGGGTTCCCATACGACTGCGCGAAGCGCCTTTTTTTCCGGGCGAAGTCCCGGAAAAATCTTAGTGTCTCAGAGCGCCTTTGCAGCAGTGGAAGCCGGGCTTTTCATGATCTTTGGGGGAGGCGCGAGGTTGCGGAGCATTTCGATTGACCCTTCAACGAGTATTTCGCCTCCTTCAGAGCCTACGGGATTGCTGCCAGGCGTAGCGCCGTAGCTGCCTCCTTTAGCGGCGCGCGAGCTGGCGACATAGGTTCCACTGCCCGCAAGCTGAACGAGAAACGTTTGCACGAATGGGCTGAGCATTTTGATCTTTTGCCCGTAGTCGAGATAGAGCTCAAAGGGGTTTGTGGCAAATGCCATGTCTCCGAGCCTCACAACGTGGACTTCGACAGGCATCGAGAGGTTCTTTCCGGATTGCTGCTGATCAAACCGGTCTATGACAGCCCCGTACCAGCGGACGCGGCGGAAGGATTCGGTCGCCCTGAAATACCATCGGGGTTCTTTGCGCAGATCGGGATCTTCGTTCAGTCTGGCGACCTCTTTCTCGTAGGCCTCCTGGCTCAGGGAGGCTTGCCTGGCGTAATCCCTGGCTTGTTCGGGAGAGATCCGCGACAACGGCAGGTCGATGATTTTTAATTCATGCTTGAGAACGGGAGATGAATCGGCGGTTTCCGGTATGACCGCGAGGACGCGTTCAACAGCTTCAGCGATCTGCCACTTGATGTGCTGGCGCTGGGTGCGTCCCAGCAGGTTGAGCATGCGGTTGTGGGCCTCATAATCATGAATCAGCTGGGAGGTCCTGCAGCGCTGCATTGCGGCAGAACAAACACCTGCTTGCCGAGACGCCCGGCGAGTTCCAGCCGGACATCATGCCAAAAATCAGCAGAGAGCAGGTAGGACAATTGACTTTCCTGGGAAGGGCAAGAGAGATTGATCACCACCCCGGTAAGTGCCCGGTCTTCTCCGTAGGTGGCGAGGACGTTGATGCTGTGATCTTCCTGGCCTTCGACGTGCTGGAATATTTCCCGCGCCGCGGGCTTTCGGAGTCCATACATTTTCGATGCTCCCTCCTTGTTCACCCAGATTCGGTTTCTTCCGATGACTGCGTAGTCCAGGCCAAATGCCATGGCCCCGGGTTTTCTCGCCTTCCAGGCATCCGCTGCGCATTGCGCAAGTTTCTCCGCCGCGAAATCCACATACTCCCCGGCTGTTTGACCGGCAACTGGAAACCCGTATTCCGGACCGTAAGATCCCGCAGGCATCTCCCAAGCGGTATCCGCGCTCTCCTTTATCCCGGAACGATCCGGGCGAACTTCGGGCGCGGAATGGCTGTGCGTGGCATCGATGATCACACTTTCAGGTTTCAGCCCTGGCACTTTCGTTGCCACCAAATCACGGACAGCATCCCGCAGTTCGTCAGAGATCACAACGAGATCAGCGCTGACAAAAACGACCTGCTCCTTTTCTGAGGAAAGAGCCAGGGCTGTGCCGGTCAAAGGATCTTCCACCCCTTCGGAAAGGCGCCGTGCATTTGGCCGGCGATGATCACGGGAAGCTTGAGCGGGGTGATTTCGCAGGAGGCCCAGCCAATTTTGATGCTCTCGCGGGCAGGTTCGTTGGGAGTATTTGCAGTCATAGGTAGGTGGAGGAAGGTTAGGGAAACGAGGAAAACCAGGGAGATGAGAGAGTTCCGGGGAACTGTCATAATGAAGGGGGTGGCACGGAATTGTGCTTTGCGGGATCAGCCCATTCCATGCGGGGGGTCTTCAGAATCCGGGAATATCCCCACACGTGCCTGACCGGGCCGAGGAGGAAGACGAGGGCGGTGATTGCATAGACACCGACGTCACGCAGCGGTCCGACACTGAAATATGGAGCCGGGGACTGAATCCAGCGTTCAATCTGCCCCCAGTTGACCTCGGCATAGACAAGCCGCAGTTCTCCCAGCCGCCCGGATGCGAGGAAAGCGGAAGTTGTCTGAATGCCTTCTCCGAGAAATGTGCCCGGAGCAACTGCGAGCCGGCATCCCGTTTCGCGTGCGGTCGCGGAGAGTTCGGCTGCTTCCCGGTACGTGAGAGCAACGGGTTTCTCGCTGAAGACATGCTTGCCGGCTCGCAGCGCCCTGCGGTTGATGTCGAAATGTGCATGGTGAATTGTGAGATTCAGCAGGAGGTCCACGGAGGAATCCGCGAAAATCGCGTCGAGATCCGGATAGACCTTGCCTCCGAACTGGGCGGTGAATTCGCTCGCGCGGGCGGGATCCAGATCCATGGCTCCTGAAATTTCAAGTATGTCCTGATGGCGCCGGATGTGTTTTCCGTATTGGGCGCTGATCATGCCGCAGCCGGCGACCGCAATGCGAAGGGGTTTCATTCCGGTCTTTGCTTTGGCGGGCGGGAAATCATTGAGCTTTTCTTCTATCCTATGGAGCCGGACGAATCTTCCTTGGTTTTGGCAATTTTTTGTGGAATTTTGATGCCTAGTGAGAGACCACCTGAGCAAACGGAAAGCCTTTGCCGTGAGCCGCCCCTCACTGCGCGGGAGGATTGCCTATCCGTCTCATGACCACGACTTCGGAGAGGTTTTCTGGGTGGAAAAGGGTGAAGGAATTCAGGTCGTCAACGGGTTGAAACAGGCGATGGGGCCCGGGGACTGTTATTTCATCCGCCCCTGGGACCGCCATAGTTTTCATACGCGTGGCAACCGTTCGTTCCAGATCATCAATATCGCCTTTCAGTGGCATCACTTGGGAAATCTCCGTGAGCGGTATTTCGCCGGAGATAATACGGTGTATGGCGAAGGCGGCTCCCATCCAAAGCATTTCAAGCTAGGCGATGGACAACTGCAGTGGGGGCGCGAGGCTTTTCTCTTTTTGTTCAAATCGCCCCGCACTGCGTTTCCCATCGAACGCTTTCTCATGAATCTCTTTGCCGAACTGGGCGCAATGTCGTTCCGGCGCGATTTTCTTTCCCCCGCAGCTCCGGTTTGGCTGAGACGTGCCTGGGAAACGATCGAGGCCAACGACAAGATGCTTGCAGGTGGTGTGGGCGCATTCTGCCGATTGTGTGGCCGGAGCGCCGAGCATGTCTCCCGTGAGTTCCGCCGCCATGGGGGAACCACCCTGAGCAAGAGCATTTCCAATTTGCGGATGGCGCATGCAGCGGCCCTGTTGGCTGGAACGGACCGGGAGATCCTGGAAATTTCCGCAGAATGCGGATTCGAAAGTCTGTCCCATTTCTATGCTTGCTTCCGTGACACCTACGGCGAGCCGCCGCGTCGCTACAGGCTGGGCAGCCGCGGCTTCACCGGATTGAAGAGCCGCGACCCATTCGCGGCGTCAAATCGTGCCGCCGGCATCCCACTGATTTCCACACGCATGAAGAATGCTGAGAAAGCAAGATTAAAGCGTTAATATTTGTTCTTGCTTTTAGTGGTGATTTGAGCGGAAAATGGCTCTGTTCAATTAATCCGTATGAAAATCGCGACTTGTACCACAGAGGTTTTGCCTGGCGGGGAGCCCGACCGCCTGACAGCGTCCGCATTGGTCAAGTTCCATGCTGTGTTGGCTCGGAATGCCACTCTGGGAACGAGCGCCGCGGATCGGTGCAAGCGGGGCTGCTTTGACTTCCGTCACGCCGCAGTTCCCGGACCGGGAGCCCGTGTTTTTTCAATCGCGAAGGCCGACCTTAACAAACGAAACCTACAGCAAGCGGAGGGCGAGGTGCGCTTTGGGATGGATCCCTTTCCGCAGGTGACAAATCCGAACAAATGGTCGTCCTAACCGGTTCCTGCCCGGAATTGAGCTTTTTGGAGTCCCGGTGTGGTCTGCCCATCGGATCGAGGCGGGACGCCCCGCGCACTCAGTGTTTGGTTTTATGAAAGCGTTCGTTTTAACAGATTTGGAAGGAGCGGCCGGGGTTGTCTCTTTTGAGGAGCAGACTTATGCCTCCGGGAAATACCATGACGAAGCCAAGGCGCTCGCCACCGGCGAAGTCAA
This sequence comes from Terrimicrobiaceae bacterium, assembly GCA_041737265.1. Classification (GTDB taxonomy): domain Bacteria; phylum Verrucomicrobiota; class Verrucomicrobiia; order Chthoniobacterales; family Terrimicrobiaceae; genus JBGSSC01. The sequence continues at coordinate 7,130 of JBGSSC010000298.1, forward strand.
CGCAGCGGTTGATGCCCTTGTTGAATTCGGAATTAAGGACATTCTCGTGGTTGACGGTCATGGCCCAGGGGGGTTGATTTACGAACAACTGCATCCGGCGGCAAGGCTGCTCCACGGGCGGCCGCTCCCACAAGGTGCGATCAAAGGCCAACTCGAACGGGGTTATGATATCGCTTTGATCATTGGACAGCATGCGATGGCCGGCGTCCCGGACGGAAACCTTTCGCACACCCAAAGCAGCAGACTGATTGAAGCATATTCATTGAATCAACGGCCCATTGGCGAACTCGCTCAGTTCGCCTTGCTGGCCGGAACGTTCGGAGTTCCTCTCATATTTTTGAGCGGTGACGAGGCGGCATGCCGGGAGGCCGAAGAGTTTGTGCCCGGCATCACAACTGTCAGTGTCAAAGAAGGCCTTAGTCTGCACTCGGCGATTTCCGTTTCACCCAAAGTCGCGCGCGAGCGCATTGCTGCGGGGGTTGCGCGGGCGCTCGCACGCCACCGGGACAAACCGGTGGATCCCTTGCGGTGGCCGGGTCCATACGTTCTGGACAAGGTGTTTCGCAATGCCGCCGATGCCGAGGCCGATGCCAAGGAGCCGCGCGCCGTCGAGCGGGTTGAAGCCCGGACGCTTCGCTTCAGGTCCGGAGACATAGCGGAAATCATCTACAGTTAGCACCCTCCCGGAGTGCTGGTTGGCCGTTTCCCGTGCCTTTATCAATGCCTCGATTTCAGTAATACCACCGTTCTATACGTGAGATATTAAACAATTAATTAAAATTCCTTGCACGCTCCGGAGATTGGAATTACACCTGCACTCTCGTCGGAAAATTACAGCACCTAATCTTATGAAAATGAAATGG
>JBGSSC010000351.1:0-4188 GCA_041737265.1 Terrimicrobiaceae bacterium
CGAAAAATGGCTGCAGGCCCGCGGCCGCGAGCATGAGTTCATCGCCAACACCGAGGGCAGTGGACCCACGGGCACTCAAGCTGAGAAAGACGCCTGGGATCTGCTCTACAAAAACCAATCTCTCAGATCGATTCAACTGCACCAGATCGAAGGGGGACGCCCTGACAAAGTGTTCTTTGAGAGCTGGTATGTGGGGCCATTTTCAATGGTTCCCGAAACCAAGAATGGCAGCTTTAGCAATCTTGTCCGTGATGCGCTCTATTACATCAAGGGGATCGATCAAACCCTCAGTCTGACGGCACGGGGGCCGAGTGGGGGAGGTTTTTCGACGCAATCTCCCTCTCAGTTCACTGCCACCTCGATGGGGGCTCCATTGGTCTACACCATGCGGCTTACCAATACCGGCACCGTTCCCGCGCTTCCGGTCTTGCAGGCCCACGAAACCGGGGGTGATGGCTGGACGACAGCCTACGAGTTGGGTGGCAACACTGTCAAAACTGCGATCACAGCACCCGGGGGATTGGCCGTGACCGATGCGCCTCTCTATTCCGGCAACGAACTCATCGCTCCCGGAGATTCGGTCGATCTGACAGTCACCCTCACCCCAACGGCGGCCACGCTGCGGCGGGAGGTTCTTGTTCGCGCCTTTTGGAACCCGCAGGATCCTTCCGCCACCGAACGCGCCCGCTTCGTCCTGGTGGCCAATGCTCCAACCGAGCTTCTCATCAACGGCAACGCAGAGACGGGAACAACAGCCGGCTGGACATCCAATGCCGGAGGAGCCGTGGTCGCGGACACCTCGACCGTGAGATCGGGCACCACGTCTATTCGTGGAGATCGATCCCAGACGTTCCAGGGACCATCCCAGGATCTCCTCGGGCGATTAATTCCTGGCGAAACCTACCGCCTCACCGCATGGGTGCGGCTTGGTGCCGGAACCAGCAATGTCAAGGCAACGCTGGCCTACACGGGCACAACCGGCAGCGCTGTTTTTAACGGGCTCCAAATCGTCGGAGCCACAGCCACTGGGTGGACACCGGTTGACATCATCTTCCGATACACCGAGCCCAACGGCCCGGCCACCTCACTAAGGATTTACTTTGAAGGGCCTCCTGCCGGGATCTCGCTCTTCGTGGACGATGCCTCTCTCGTCCTCGTTCCTCCCGCCTGGACACAATCGAGTTCCGGCGTCCATCTCTGGAGCACGAACACCAACTGGAAATCAAACGTCCTTCCGCTCTCGGTCGAGCGAAGTGTGATCACGTTTTTTTCCGGTCAGACACTGCCAGCGACCACGCTGACGGCCTGGCAAAACCTGGGAAGCCCATTTTTACTGAATGCCCTTGCACTCGATGGCAGCGGACCTGCATCAGGTTCTGCGAGCATTACGATCGATGGAGACCCGCTTGACCTGCGTGTCCATGACGGTCGGGACCCGGCGATTCACCTGACCGCATCGGCAACGTCGCCGGCCACGATGGATTACGTCTTGAACACCGCCCTTGACGCCACGGGCAATATCGATGTGCTTGGAGATGGGAATGCCAATTTCCGCTTTAATGGCATCCTCTCCGGTCCGGGATCGCTCACGAAAACAGGCACGGCGTCGCTCGCGCTTTTCGGCAGCAATTCATTTTCCGGAGGAACCTCCCACCAAGCCGGCACGCTCAAGCTGGCGAACAACGCCGCCCTCGGAACGGGAACAGTCACCCTCTCCGGCGGGAATGTGGAAGCCTCGGGCGCACCCACTCTTGGGAACGTCATGATTATTGCCGCCAATACGAGTTTCAACGGTGATCTGACACTGGCCGGCCCCGCCCAGCTGGCGATTGGAAACCCCACCCTTACGGTCAACGCTGGCACACTCACCCTCGCGGGAATTCTCTCGAATGACAGTCCACGCAACCTGACCAAAAATGGACCGGGCACGCTGGTTCTCGGTGCAGCAAATTCCTTCGCCGGGAACACGATTATCAATGAGGGCAATCTGCGCATCACTCACCCGGCAGCGCTGGGCACAGCGAACACCACGGTGACACTTCCCGGGGGCACCTCGCTGGGCGCGCTCGAACTTGGCGGGGGGATCACGCTTTCCCGCCCGATCCAGCTTGCCATGCACAACACGCCCGGCCACGCCCAACTCCGGAACTTCTCGGGCAACAACAGCCTCAACGGCACGCTTTCACTGAATGGCGGCGGAGCCCGGTGGGACGTCACCTCGCTCAGCGGCCATCTTGCGGTCCAGGGAGCCGTGACCAATATCGTCGCCGGCACGGACACCTGGAGAACCCTCCACCTGAACGGTCCCGGCTCGGGCACGTTCTCCGGAGCGATGACGGATTCCGCATCGGGGAATTCCAAGTTAAATCTCACAGTCCTTTCAGGGGAGTGGTCGCTCAATGGGACCGCCAAAGCTTTTTCCGGATCCACGGTGGTGTCTGGTGGATCGTTGCGAATCGATACGGCCGTTGCTTCTCCGGTCACGGTGGCAACAGGAGGGACGCTGGCGGGGAATGGGTCCACCGCTGGAACTCTGACGATGCAAACCGGATCCACGATGGCAACCCGGATAACTGATTGGAATGCCGTCCCGACAACCGGCTTCGGTGTGGCGGAATTTGTAACCGGTGGGGCAGTCCATTGGATCATTCGTGTTGACACAACAGGCCTGCAGAACTTCACGGAAACGGCGCGGACATTTCCGGTCATCACCAAGGTTGGCGGTCCCGTGAGTGCGGCCATCCCCGCCATCATGGTCACCACCGCCGGCTTTCCGGGAACGGGCACGTGGGCGGTCTCGGCTTCGGGCCAATCCCTAAATGTTGCCTACACGCCAAAGCCCTACGAGGCATGGGCTGCAACCATCGCTTGGAATGGCAGGGATTCCTCTCTGGGCGTAGATCCCGACTTCGACTCATTGAGCAATCTCATGGAATACGCACTTGGCTCAAATCCCTTGATTTCTGACGGAGCCTCGCAAGCCACAGGAGCTCTGGTTGCCGGACAGCCGGGCATCAGCTTCGGCCGCAATCCTCTGGCCAGCGACGTGACTTACACCGTGGAGTCCAGCGGCAATCTCCTCGCGTGGACCCCGATTGCCCGGGCCGTTGGGCTCGGTCCCTGGCAGAATCTCGGTGGGGCCGGGAACATTCTCCAAACCGGCACTCCACCAGCTCCGTATTCGGTCACAGTCACTGATGCCGCTGCCGCCAATCCCAGCCGATTTCTGAGGCTTCGAATCACCCGATGAACACCCGGCCTTTTCGCGCAGCTTCGCTTGCGATCTTGCTTTCTGCGTCCGGCATTCCGGCTTGGGCGCAGGCCTGGTCGCCTGTTCCCGCGGTAAATTTCGCGAATCTCAACGCCGGCCAGTTTGCAGACAACGAACTGGAAGTTCCCTACTTCCTGCGACATTTCGCGCAGGTTGCAAATGCCGTGGTCGAGACGGGTCCGAACCGGGGCTTTCTCAACATCGCAGTGAATCGAAACGTTGCGGACAACAAGCCCTACAACGCGCGAATCATGGAGAATCAGCTCTCGCTGGCTTACTTTTACACCGCCAACAGGCCTTGGAATCCCTATCGGGGCAACGCCTCTGTGCGCGTGCGCCTCGAAGCCATGCTGGACCGCTGGACGCGCATTCAAAACCAACCCGGCTCCGGCGATGGAAATTTTGACGGACTTTTTGCGGAATACAACGCAACCGGATGGAATCTGGCAGCGACCGGCTTTGGGGTCATGCATGCCGCCGAGGCGATCGATCTGGTCCGGGACTCAGGCCTGCCTTTTGATGCCATCATTCTCGAAAACGCACGGATTTCACTGCGGCGGGCGTTGTGGGCCATGTTCACCCGCAGCGACATGAGAGAGCTGGCCCGTCAGTATAGCAATCAGTTCAATGGCTCCTATCATGCGGCATTGATCTATCTTGAAAATTGGCCCGATGCCGCGCTGGATGACAAATTCAAACAAGCCGTTCAAGACTCGGCCAACCAGGACAAATCCCCCGCAGGATTCTACTTTGAAGATGGTGGTCCCGACTTCGGTTACTCGTCCGTGCACGAAAGAAACGACATCGTCGCGCTGCCCCGGTTGCGCAACCGGACAGATCTTCTCCCAACCGTCATCGCTGCTGACACCTCATGGAATCAATGGCTCGCATCCAATTACGTGCTTCAGCCCGGACTT
>JBGSSC010000415.1:0-1906 GCA_041737265.1 Terrimicrobiaceae bacterium
ATGGGTCAGTCCCGGCCAAGTCGAAGATCCCAGCTACGGAACCGCCATCAGCATCGGCGACCACCTCGACAGCTCCGCCAAATACAACCAGGGAATGCTTGGGATCTACTCCGACAAAAACTCAGCCATCGAGGCCCGGGGACGGCTGCGTCCCTTCCCAACCAACAACTCAGGTAAAAAAAGAACCGGCCAGTACTTGCTCGGCCAGGGATGGCAACACTTGGCAATAACCGTCAAAAACGGACTGACCACACCCTACATCAATGGAATCCCCATTTATGAAGCCACCCAACAGGGCTGGAAACCACCGAGGTTTAATATCGTCTCAGTCGGATATTACCTCCCGGGACTCCGGCGTCAGATCGCCAATCGGTACCTTCCGGGACAGTGGCAAGGAGCCTATGTCGCCCGCAAAGCGCTGACCGATGACGAAGTTCTGCAGATGGACCGCCACGGGCGTGGCCGGTTGCCGGTGACTGGAATCACCCCGGCTCCCCGCCTCATGGTGGTCTTCGGGATCGGGGGTGGCGAATTGGCCAAACCCGAAAGCTGGTGGTGGCATCTTTGCGAAAATTATGACCTCACTCCGCGCTTGCACGGCCATTTGGAAGCTCAAACCACCGGCGGCCTGACCGCATGGGCCTCCCCCGAACGCATAGCTTTCCTATCGCGACAAATCCTCGCCGCGGCCGACAGCTATAAGGAAGTCTGGTGCTTCGTTCCCTCAGGAGGCTCCGATGAGAGCCTTTGGACTTCGGACAGCTTCGACGCTTACAAAAAACAGTTTCAGAACTACATCCAAGCCTTGCGAAGCATCCACCCCAAGGTGCGGATTGCCGTCTCCACAGCCTTGCCACGGGCAAGGGTTGGAGCGCCGCTCAAAGCCGAGCAGGTCCGCCAGGCATGGAACGATGACCTTCGCTCAAACTCGGCGGCCATGGGTATTGATCAATTACTTGATCTCGGCCTTGGCACTGAAAAGGTGGATGGAAATGGGGCAGTCACGAATGAAACCCGCCTCGGCGGAAGCATGATGGGTAATTGGAGAATGGCCCGTGCGGCTTTGGCTCACAAACGCAGCCCCGCGACGACACTAAGCCTTTCTGCCACAAGCGGCGACGCTATCACTGCCACCGCCCAGGCAGGCACGTTCGGTCCGGAAGATGTCTACCGCCGCCTCTCGGCCGGGCCGGGTTCCGCCCGGATAACCGGCGTCACACCCGATGGATCTCAGGCCACTATCTCCACCCAAGGATATACTCCGAAAAAGCAGGAGGGAGAAGGTGCCGATCAGCTCGCCCGGGACAGCATCGTGCGCGGAGCATTTGCAAAATCCACCATAGCCCCGGACGAGTGGTCGGTCACAAATGACACCAGCTACTACCTCACCGGAACGGATCAGGCTTATCCCGGAGGACGGATCCTTGCGGATCTGATTGCTCCTGTTGTTCAACAAACGCTCAATGCCCTCAAGAGCAAACAATGAATCCCACCTGGGTTGATCTCAAATACGAATTTGACCAAACCGGCTTCTGCATCGCTGATAATCTCTTTTCCGGAAACGAACTCGCTGAGATTGAATCCTTTTTTGAGGATTTCAAGACGAGCGGAGGAAAAATTTTCGACGGCGACCGCGTTTTCGAGGAAGTGGATAAAACCAGGACCCAGGTCCGGGCACGGCAGCCGCACCATCACAGCCGCCGGGTCACGGCCTGGCTTACCCATCCGCCGGTCGCGGAGCTGTTGGAAGCTCTCTTGGGCAGACCAGCGCTGGGCGCTCAGACTATGTATTATTACAAACCGCCCGGCGCGAAGGGTCAGGCCATGCATCAGGACAATTTTTACCTTCTCGCAAGCCCGGCAACATGCATCGCGGCCTGGACGCCTATTGATGATGCCGACATGG
>JBGSSC010000425.1:0-3400 GCA_041737265.1 Terrimicrobiaceae bacterium
CCTCCACGTCTGGGTTGATGAGACCAGGCCGCGAAGCCAGGGATCAAAGCTCACCGCGTGGGAGTTGGGTCAGCAGGGGGTTCCTCACGCGATTATATCCGATAACACCGGCGGTCATCTTATGCAGCATGGACTTGTGGATATGGTGATTGTCGGCACAGACCGCACGACCCGCACAGGAGATGTCGCAAACAAAATCGGGACCTACCTGAAGGCACTTGCCGCGAACGACAATGGCGTTCCCTTCTATGTCGCGTTGCCGTCCTCGTCTTTCGATTGGAAGATGCGTGACGGAATTGCCGAGATCCCGATTGAGGAACGTGGCTCCGAGGAGGTCAAATATGCCGACGGGTTGGCTGACGGGCTGCATAGGAATGTTCTGGTCGCGCCCGCTTCCAGCCCGGCAGCAAACTATGCGTTTGATGTCACCCCTCGCCGCCTGGTTACGGGGCTTATCACGGAACGCGGAATCTGCCATGCCACCGAGGAAGGTATCCTCGGCCTCTTTCCTGAGCGCCGCTGAACCGGGTCCGCGAAGCCGTTCGCCGACTGCCTGGAGTTTTTGTTCCGTCGAATGCGCCCGTTTTTGAGATGGTGGATCAGACTGTAATTGCGGCCCAATCCGGAGCCATGAAGGGAGGTTTGGAAAATTCGAATTTGACTGGTTATTCGCAGTCAAAATGATTTCCTTCGTCCCCTGATGAAATCTTCTTCCGCCACGAAGTCTCTGCGCATCGACCAAATCGACCGGAATTTTGAATCGAGTGCGGGGAAGACGAATCTGGTATGGATGGATGCTTTCGATTCCCGGCTTTCGCTTCGTGGGCTGGGTTGGCCGAAGGAGAATTACAGAACCCGGACATTTTGGAGATTCCCAAAACGTGCTGAGAAGTCGGTGCGTCCGGATGTGAAGGTGCTTTCGCGGATGCCCTCGGGTGTATTCCTCTCATTCTTCACCGACTCACCGGATATCTCGATTCGAATGGAAGTGGGCGATGTGAATCAGATGGACCATATGCCGGCGTCGGGGATGGCGGGTGCTGAGCTGTATCTGCGGGTTTTCGGTGTCTGGCATCCGGCCGGTGTTGCAAAGCCTTCGCTCACAGAAACGCTTTTTCAGCGCCCGCTGCTGGAAGATGCGGCCCGCACGATGCGGGAGTGCCGTGTCTACCTTCCGCTCTACAAAGGAGTTGATGCCGTGGCGCTGGGATTTGGCCGGGGAGCCAAAGTGCGTCCTTCGCCGGTCCCGGCCGGTCAAAGGCCGGTTCTGTTTTACGGCACGTCCATCACGCAGGGGGGATGCGCGAATACTGCAGGCAGTGACTATGTCGCGACCCTGGGACGAACCCTGGACACCGAAGTCCTGAACCTCGGCTTCTCCGGCAATGGGCGGGGAGAGCCCGAAGTGGCCAAATTGATTCGCGAAGTGGAAGCGGAGATTTTTGTCCTGGATTTTCTTACCAACGCCGATATCGGGAAGTTGGAGGAAACCCTCCCGAATTTCATCCGACTCCTGCGGGAAAAGCGCAGAAAAGCGCCAATCGCGATTGTGAGCTGTCCGGCATTTGATCAAACCCTCTGGAACCCGGCACGGCGGGCGACAGTTGACCGGAAGAGAGACATTGCCATGCGTTCCTACCTTGATCTCAAAGCCGCCGGCGACAGCAACCTGTTTTTCATCGATGGGAACGGAATCCTGCCTGCCGGCCTCTCAGGTGCGTATGTGGACGGGGTCCACCCCACCAGTCACGGATTTGCCATCATGGCCGAGCGGATGCTTCCCCAACTTCAGGCGATTCGGAGCAGGGCAGGCGCTCTACGCTGTGCGGGGATGAGTCCTGCGGAATCTCGCCGGAGAGATCCCGCATGCGGAGAGAAAGGCACGGTGAAATGATACGGGATCGCCATATCCTGCGCTTGCAGCCACCTGTTTAATTGGAAGGCGGGTATCCTTGAGCAGCTTCCTTGCATACACGAGGCGGAGTTGAAGGAGGTGCTTTCCAGGGGTGATCCCGAACTGTTTTTTGAAAAGTGCTCGGTAGTGGCTTGTGGAAAGCCCGGCTGATGCCGCAAGTTTGCTGGCCGAGGGGAGGGGATTGTTACCGAGGGACTCAATGTCCTCGACTCTCACGAAGTGCAGCCGGGGGTCCCTCCCTTCTGAAAGAGAATGTGCAGCTGATCCATTCCGGACCTTTTCCAGGAAGGCTGTGACCAGGGAGTTGAGGTAAGGATCGGATTTTGCCCCCTGCGATTTGCGATAAACGCTGGAAATCTCGGTCATAAGCCCCCGCGCAAAGGCGTCACCGGCCGAATGGCGGAAATGCCGCAATTTCCGCGGTGAGTTTGCAGAGGGAATTCTGAAGTGGACGACCCAGATGGATGTTTGCCGGCTTTGGCCGGTTCCCCGGAACTTCATATCCGGTGGAATCAACAGGGAGTCCCCTTCCTCCAATGCGAGTTTTCGGTGGAACCCCCGATACCCGGCCTCCATCGCAACTCCTCCCCTCAGCACCACAAACAGGTCCCAATGCGGCCACTGAGCCGGACCGATGGATTCTCCGGTCGGGTAGTGGCCGGTACCGTGAAACAGAATTTCCATCAGTGAAAAGTACAGCAAACCAGCGTTTTTATCAGTAGTTATCGCTGGTAAAATTTCACTCGTCGTCGAAAAGATCCATCCTCTGCCCCATGAATTCACAGCCTTTGATCCCTCAGCAATTGCCGCGTATCCTCGTGATCGGTGTCGGCAGTATTGGTGAGCGTCATACCCGCTGTTTTCAGCAAACCGGCCAATGCGTGGTCTCGGTCTGCGAGCCGAATGATTCCCTTCGCCAGGAAATTGCCGAACGCTATGGATGCGAGGCGTTCGATGGAATCGATGCTGCCATCGCGTCTGCGGGGATCGATGCAGCGGTGGTCTGTACGCCCGCCCAAACCCATATTCCGCTCGCCCGGAAATGCATTGGGGCAAACATGCATGTGCTGATTGAGAAACCGCTGTCGATCAATCTGGATGGCATTGATGACCTCGCTGCAGAAGCCGCCGTGGCAGACCGGCAGGTGCGTGTGGCCTATATCTATCGATTCCTTTTGGCGGTCACGCGGGCCAGAGAGCTCTTGTTGGAGGGATGTTGCGGGGAGGTGCGGCATGTGACAGTTACCGCAGGTCAGCACTTTCCAACTTTCCGCCCCGCCTATCGATCCATCTATTACGCGAAGCATGAATCCGGGGGGGGCGCGATTCAGGACGCTCTCACTCATCTTATACATGCTGTCGAGTGGTTGGCCTCTCCCATGGAACGGGTGCTTTGCCATGCCGCTCACCAAGTGCTGCCGGATGTGACTGTTGAGGATACCGTTAATCTCTCGGCCGGTCTGAAGGGGGGTGCCCTGGCCTCCC
>JBGSSC010000427.1:0-3792 GCA_041737265.1 Terrimicrobiaceae bacterium
GCCGTCTCAGAACGAGTACACCCGTTACCCCGGCCATCCGGCAATGGTTTCTCTGCGTGCGGTGCTGGGTGATCTGGGTGGCCTGTCCGCTGCGGACTACTACAAACTCTCTCCCCGCTATCGCTGGGGCGGCAGCAAAGACGGCACGGTGCGCATCGATGCCTCCCGCGATTCGCTCGACATCAACAAGGAGGCACCCGCCTATGCCACCACCGACGAAATCCTCTTCCCCGGTCAGACGCGAGCACCGATTTCTGTCCTTACACCAGCACAGGTCGGGCAACTGCAATTTTTTGTTACGACCAGCAGTCGCGCCCCGGAGTTGAACCTCTTCGGCCAGCCCCGGGTGAGCATCTGGCCGATTCATGCAGAAGATTCCAACAACCGGCGCACTCCATTTGACAGACTCATTCAGAGGGCATCAACCGTCGGTGGCATGGCCTACTATTTCGTGCGCCAATTCCCGCTCAGCCCCGCCAAGGACTTCAATGATTTCCAAAGGAACAGGGACCTGTATGCCTATTTGCAAAGCCTGACCTCGGTGCCGCCCCCGGGCTTTGGGCCAGGAACTTTCGCAAGCAAATACGGACCTGACAGGGATCAGATTCTGACGGAAATCTTCGACTATATCCGGTGCACAAACCTGAATGATACGTATCGTCCGACCGGGGGAGCCGGGGCTATCCAAAGTTATACCCCGGACCTCGAAGTCGCCATCAACGCGGCCGCCCATCACAACGCAGACAGCGCAGATCGCGGGGCCGGTTTCGTTGTTCCGATCAGAATCGGAGATACTCAGGGGGGAGGCAGGTTTCCCGCAGCGACGGGTGCAGCGCTCTGGTTTTGCTCGCATCTTTTGGATCCAAGATCTCCACCGGACACCGGTAACGCCCGAATGCTCTCCGCTCTCCTGCTTGTGAAAACCTGCACACCGATGTTCGGTTTTCCACTCTGGAAACCATCGGGACTCCAGGTGCAGCTGGCAAATTCCTCCGATCCGCCGCTGAGGTTGGAAGTTGGAGGAACCTCCGTTCCGATGTTCGCGGGAGGGACCACCACGGAAATATTTGCTCCGCCGACAGCAAATTTCGGCCAAGGCGGAGGCACGTCTGGCGGCTATGACGGTGCTGGCTGGATTCTCTACCACGTGACTCTTCCTGTGAACTCACCGTTCCTTGGTGCCTCGTTGCCTGTTACAGGCAATGCCACCACCTTCTCTGTCCTCCCTGGCAGCATGGATGTGCGCATGATTGTCAATGGACAGACTGTCCAAAGCTACCGCTTTCATTTTCCACAAGCCACAGGCCTTCCCTTGCCGGAAATTTTCAACGACGCAGACGATGATTATCCGAATCCTATCAGCTGGTGGAAAGCCCGCTCGCAGATCCGTCCTCTGGGCCCCTTCGATACCGACAGCCTGCGCAGCGTGGAAATCACCCACGGCGACGCCCGTCTGGCAGTAATGACAGCCACAGATGATGATCGCCCCTTTGAGAATTTCCGCCCCCATCCCGCTTTCACCAACAACTCGGCGCGAATGGCACACAGCTTCGGGGGAATCAGCACGGCCAACAATCCCTACCTGTGGTCCGGAGGGGACTCCGGCACATACACCGGCTTGCCGCATTACACTGCCACCCTTAATGCAACCGGTGCGGGCTGGACCCCCCCCTACCGCACCATGAATCGCTTCTTTGGTCCCAACCTTCTTCCAGACATCAACGGTCTGCTCGCCAAGGACTGGAGCGGTGATTTTGACAATGGATTCAGCCGGTGGACGGACGGGCCATTCCTCAACATGCCCGACGCCGGTGCAAGAAGCACCGCATCAACTGCGAATGCGGCTCCATACCTTATTACTGAAGGATGGGTGCGTGCCGACGGATTATTCTCTCCCTTGAGGATGGTCCCCTCAGCAGTCATGTTCGGCTCGCTGCCTACCGGGGTCAAAGCCGGTATCCCCTGGCGTACGCTGCTTTTCTGCCCGAATCCCTCCGACCCGGATCATCCGGGCTTCGCGTCACCGGCAGACCACCTGCTTCTCGACCTTTTCCGAATGCCGGTTGTCGAGCCTGTGGCACTGAGCGGACCGGTCTCCACGGATGGCAAAGTTAATCTCAACTATGCCATCGCCCCGTTTTCCTTCATCCGCCGTGCATCGGCATGGCACTCCCTGCTCGAGCCAATGAGAATATTCTCGGTGCCAGATGAAAAGAGCACGCGTTACAAGAACAACGTTATCATCGAGTCATATGATTATCGAACACGCGTAAATGTAGCCGAAACCCTCCGGCAGTTCGACGAGCGCTTCGCAACCGGTGACATCTTCCGCTCCGCATCGGAAATTTGCCGGATGTTCCTTGTTCCCCAGGGAACGTCCCTGGAAAGCGTCCGCGACCTGACAAGCGGCTGGTGGGCCACCCGGCGGCTGACGGGCGACAATTCCCGCGAAAAACCGTATGCCGAGCTTTACCCCAAGCTGACAACACAATCCAACACCTACCGGATCCACATGCGTACCCAGGTCCTGCCAAAATCGACCACGGCTCCATCCTCCGGCGACTTCAAACCCCTTGCCGACTACCGGGGCTCTGCGCTCATTGAACGCTACTTGAATGCCGACGACCCCCGCTTTTCCCGCACGGATCCCGTGGACCCCGACACCGACTGCCTCAACGAATTGTATAAATTCCGCGTGTTGGAGAACCGTCAGTTTATTCCCTAGCAGCCTGTCGGACCTGAAAGGAAAGCATCTCTCTGCTTGATAATTTTTTCGCAAAAGAAAGTCCTCTTCCAGACAAGCTGCTAACTTTCCGCTCTGCCTTCGGCAGCCCGTCTCCCTGCGGTCGGCTGTCATTTTCCATATTTCACGGCACCTCGGGAACCCACCGAATATGGCTGACACCGGTTTCTTTCATTCGGTGCCGGCCTTCGCCGCAGCGAATGGCGGGAGCATGATGTTCGATCTCACCAAAACCACCGAAGCGGCCGCCATCGTTGACAAGCTTGAATTCGGCGGCTCCCCCGATCCGAACGCGTGCACTGTCCGCATCACAGCGAAATTCGTTCGAAGGGTTTGTTTGAAAACAATCCCGTGGCTGCGAGTTTCCTCGAACGGGCAGGATCACCTCGCCACCGGCGGGCATTTGAATGATCGACCACAATCCAATCCATTGGCCGGGAATCCCATGAAAAATTCCCATCTCTGTTGTGACCCGCACCCCGATTTCAGAGACCGACCCATCGTTTCCCGGCACCTCCACCTCGCTGGAAACCTCAACTTTCGCGAAAGAGGCACGGTGCTCACACCGCAAACTCATGACAGTCCGGGCAAAGAACCCCGCCGCGAAGTCGTCTCCACTTCCCACAGATCAGGATCCAGTGCAGAAGGCGCGCGGTAGGAGGCCGGATCCAGTCGATTGGTCCGCAGTCAGAACCAAGCGGACTCGGTTGCCGGCATCAATTTCCTTCCCTCGCGCTAGGTCGATATCTAGCCTGTGGTTGAACAAAAAATGGACGCGATGCTCTGCCATGTGAGTCAGAATGATCGGGTGCGTTCGATTTTTAAACACGACATTTTGGAGGTCGCAAAGGTCAACAGCGGTTTCCGGGGACTTCAAGCCGGGGTTGCTCGCGCCGAGGCATTTTCACAACCCACATACTGGCCCAGGCAAACTCTGACTCTGCCATTCCTAAGCAACCCGGCACCCACCGCCGCCATCCGGACCTGATGCACCTGGATGCCTTGAATCATTTGAATTTTATGAATTTGATTCAAGTTTTACATTCGCT
>JBGSSC010000434.1:0-4337 GCA_041737265.1 Terrimicrobiaceae bacterium
CCCGAGGGGGACGATCTTCGCGGGCGCGAGCTTCGTTGATGATCAGGTTGCGGCCTTCAAAGGCCTTGCCATTGAGGCCGTTGATCGCGGCTTCGCCAGCTTCCTTGCTGCCCATCGTCACAAATGCGAATCCGCGCGAACGCCCGGTTTCACGATCCATGATGATGGCCACTTCCTGGACAGGGCCGTGTGCTTCGAAGGTTTCGCGAATAGCGGCTTCGGTTGTTTTAAATGAGAGGTTTCCAACGTACAGTTTCATATCTTCAATCAGTGTTTTCTTTATGTAGCCTAAATGGAGCCCTCACCTTGCTCTCGCTTCCGTTGGAAACTGCTGCACTCATGGTCTGACTCATCCTAGCCGCCATGACGCATCGGGGAGTTTGCGTCAAAAGGCAATACAATTCTCACGGGGGGGTGAATTTTCTTTTTCTTTTCTGCTTGCCCCCCGCCGCGCGCCCGCTAGATTTTCCCTTCCCCTGCAAGGAGTGCCGACGAGCCGGACGCATGTGCGCCGCCCCGCCGGACCCGCAGCAGGCCAACCACAAACACATTTCGCATGGGACAGAAAGTTAATCCAATCGGTTTCCGGCTCCCCGTGAGCCGCGACTGGTCTTCGCGCTGGTATGCCTCGCGCAAAGATTTCGCCGACTACCTCCTCGCCGACGGCAAAATTCGCGACTTCCTCAAGAAGAAGCTCAAACAGGGAGCCGTTTCACGCATCGTCATAGAACGTGCATGGAACAGCATCCGTGTGACCATTCACACGGCCCGACCGGGCCTCGTCATCGGCCGCAAAGGCTCGGAAATCGAAAAGATGACCGAAGACGTCTCGCGTCTCGCCAATGGCAAGCAGGTCAAGATCGATATCGTCGAAATCAAGTCGCCCGATCTGGATGCGCAGCTCGTTGCCGAAAACGTGGCATCGCAACTCGAGCGCCGCATTTCTTTCCGCCGCGCCATGAAGCGGGCGGTGCAGCTCACGATGGATCAGGGGGCCCTCGGAGTGAAGATTCGTTGTTCCGGCCGTCTGGGCGGAGGAGAAATTGCACGCACCGAATGGTATCGTGAAGGCAAAATTCCCCTTCACACCATGCGCCAGCCGATTGAATACGGATTTACCGAGGCAAACACCATCGCGGGCAAGATCGGCATCAAGTGCTGGATTTGTAAGGACACCGCGAAGGCCGAGGCTGAGGAAGCCGCCGCCCGCGAGCGCGCACCGAAGTTGCCACCGCCACCACCCGAGCCTGCAGTGGCCGCCTGATTCCCAACAACCACCTTTTAGGAGACCCATACAATGCCCTTGATGCCCAAACGCGTGAAGTATCGCAAAACCCAGCGCGGCAGCCGCGCGGGAAATGCTTCCCGCAACCTCAAAATTGATTTCGGCGAGTTCGGACTGCAAACGCTCGACCGCGCCTGGATCACAAACACCCAGATCGAAGCAGCCCGCGTTGCCATGACCCGCAACATGAAGCGCAAAGGCAAACTCTGGATCCGCATTTTCCCCGACAAGTCGGTGACCTCCCGCCCGCCGGAAACCCGAATGGGTAAGGGCAAAGGCAACCCGGAATACTGGGTGGCCGTCGTGCGTCCCGGAAACATCCTCTTTGAACTGGATGGCGTCTCGGAGACCATCGCGAGGGAATCCCTGCGTCTGGCAGCCAACAAGTTGCCGATCCGCACGAAGTTTATCGCCCGGCACCACGCCGGTAAGTAGTCTCAGCCGGGCTTGAGCTCGGAGATCAGACTCTCGTACTCGACCTTGCCGACAAGTTGCTCGCTTACGCGGCGCAGCCGCTTGCTGAGTACCGACGCGACTCCGCAGACAAGGTGGACGCCGGCTTCCGGGTAGGCTGAGACGAAGGACTGGAGGTCGGCTCCTTCGATCGACCACAATTGGCTGGGCATCGCGGCGATGACCGTCGCACTCGCCTCGCCGGGGTCAAAGACATTCACTTCGCCGAAGGACTCTCCGATATGAATCTCTCCGACCAGGATTTCCCTTCCGGAGTCCGACCGCTTGGCGTGCAGCAATCCTGATAAAACAAAGTAAAGGGATCCCTGCGGCTGTCCCTGATGGATGATCTCTTCACCTTCGTGGAGGAAGGAGAAATGCCCGTAGCTTGCGAGCATCGAGCGATCGTCGGGAGAGAGCCCTGCGACGAGGCCGATTGCGGGGAGTTCAACCTGGGAGAGGGATGGATCGGGCATGCGCCAAGCAAAGCGTTCGCACCGGGTGGTGTCAATGCCTAGCGAGGCACTGCCTCAGACCAGGCAAGGCTTGTTTTATGACTTCCGCTATCTGCTCTTTGCATTTGAAAATCCGGACCTCAGCCACGATGTTGATTCGTCGCGGCCATTCCATCGGCGCACCATCACAAGCCATGATCGACATCATTCCAAACTTCCAAGCCGTCAAAGAGGGACTCATTCCGGTCATTCCTGAAGAGAAGCTCAAACTGGAAAAAGACGGCCTCGATGTCATTCACGATATTTACCGTTACGCAAAGTTCGGATTCGATTCGATCACCGAGGACGATTTCTCGCGGATGAAGTGGTACGGCGTTTATCGCCAGAAGCCGAAAGACAGCGGCTACTTCATGATGCGCACCAAGATTCCGGGAGGCCAGCTCAGCGGGGCCCAGGCTGTTGCGCTTTCCGGCATTGCCGACGAATTCGGCCATGGCCTGAGTGACATCACAACCCGGCAGACAATCCAATACCACTGGCTGAGGATTCAGGATGTGCCGCCGATCTTCGAGAGGCTGGAGCAGGTCGGTCTCATTACCAGCGGTGCCTGTGGTGATATCACACGCAACGTGGTCTGCTGCCCGGTCTCGGGCCTCAACCCCGATGAGGTCCTCGATGCAACCCCGCAGATGAACGAGATCAGCGCGAAGCTCACGAACAACAAGGACTTCTCCAACCTGCCGCGCAAATACAAAGTTGGCATCAGTGGATGCCACATCCACTGCCACCAACCCGACATCAACTGCCTTGGTTTCTTCGGCCTGCGCGATGCCCAAGGGCGTCCGGGCTATGGGATCAAAGTCGGCGGAGGGCTTTCGAGCGCCCCGCACATGGCACAGGTTCTCAACGCATGGATCGCACCCGGGCAGGCCTGGGCGGTCACCAAGGCAGTCAGCGAAATCTTTCGCGATGAGGGCTACCGCTCGAAGCGTAACCGCGCCCGCTTCAAATTCCTTGTCGCCGACTGGGGTGCCGAACGCATGCTCGCCGAGACCGAGGCCCGCCTCGGATTCAAGCTGCAGCCTCATGCGGAGTTCGTCTTTCCCCGCGATCAGGAAACCGACCACATGGGGATCCATCCCCAGATCCAGCCGGGGATGTTCTGGGTGGGCGTCAACTTCCCGGGCGGACGCCTCCGCGACGGCCAACTTGCCGCCGTCGGCAAACTGGCCATCAAATATTGCCAGCCCGGGCAGGACTCGATCCGCCTCACCAACAAACAGAACCTCATCATTCCCTTTGTTCCCGAGGCAAACCTCCCGGCGCTCAAGGCCGAGATGGATTCCCTGGGCCTGGTCCACACCCCTTCGAATTTCCAGAAAGGCTGCGTTTCCTGCACCGGAATCGAGTTCTGCAACCTCGCCGTCGCGGAAACCAAGAACCGCATGATCGAACTGGTCGGCCAGCTGGAACAAAGGAGCAGCTGGTTTGACGGCAAAGTCCGCGTGCACTTCAGCGGATGCCCGTCATCGTGCGGGCAACACCAGATTGCCGACATCGGCTTCCGTGGCGCACGCACAAAAGTTGATGGCAGGATGGTCGATGCCTATGACCTCTTTGTGGGCGGACGTCTCGGAGAAAACCGCCGCTTCAACGACCTCCTCAAAGGAAAAATCCTGCAGGCCGACGTGGACGTTGTCATCGACTCGCTCCTCCGGGCATATGAGAGCGGCAAAAAGGGCGACGAGTCGCTCAGCGAATTCTTTGAACGCACCCCGAAAGCCGACCTCATCGCCGCCCTCCCCGAACGCTATCGCTAATCCGGCGGGTTTGGAAATTTGGAGTCGAGGATTTTGTGGAACGGCTTGCCGCAGAGCTGAGACGAACTACCCCGGTGTCGATGGCATGGGGCGTAAATGAGCTGAACACCGGATTTTTCTCAGACGCTCTGGAAAGCGTTATGGAAATAAGGGTGGAATGACGTCAATCCGCGGGACTGACCCCCTTTGCGGCGGGAGAGTTGACCTGTGAGTGTCATATTGTTAGGAACCAAAGTCATGAGACTCCTCCGAACTCCCGCTCTCTTTCTCCTTGTCTTCGGCGCTTTGCATGGGGTCTGCGCCACCGGTGACATCAATGGTGAT
>JBGSSC010000445.1:0-5618 GCA_041737265.1 Terrimicrobiaceae bacterium
GCGAACGTGGCGCGCACACTGGGTTGTGTGGGCACGATCACGGATGGGGCAATCCGGGATGTGGATGAAATGAAGAATGCGGGTTTTAAAGCGCTGGCACGGAGGCTTTCGGTTTCCCACGCCCACACCTGGCCTTTGCGGTGGGGTTGTGAGGTGGAGGTGTTTGGAACCCGGGTGCGGCAAGGGCAGTTGATCCATGCGGACAAACACGGTTTTCTGATCATTCCTGAGAACTGTCAGGAACGCGCCTTGGAAGCAGCCCGGGTCATGGACGACTTGGAATGCGAAACCGTCATTCCCAGCGCCCGCGAGCAGGCGGGAAAAACCACAGAAGAAATATTATCCGGCATGGGTGAGGCGGCGGGACGATTCGGTGCGGGAGCGAAGGCCCGGTTGGGCCGCTCGGGCGAATGGTAGCCGCGAACACCGACTTGGAGGGGGACGCTTCGTCGTTGTCCATGATTCCTAACGAGGAAGTTACGGCAACGACGAAGCGTTGCCCTCCAGTTGCCCTGTCTCTTGAATCCGCCGTGGTGTTTTTGCCGGAGGCACTCACAGGTCCTGCAGGCCGCGCCGTGGATGTGCTGGTTGAGGAAATCGAGAAGCGCACGCGCATCCGCCTTGTTGTGAAGAAGGAACTGCCGCAGGGGCCTGTGATTCGGCTGGAGTTGGGGAAAGCGGCGACGCTGCCGAAGGAAGGGTTTTCCGTCCGGGTCGATGGAGAGGTGGTGGTCCTGACCGGGAATGATGACCGAGGATTGCTCTACGCTGTGGGACACTTCTTGCGGGCCTTGCATATGGAGCGTGCAGTGCTTCGGCTTCCGTTGCCTTACGAAACCACGACGGCTCCCCGCTGGCCTTTGCGGGGGCACCAGCTCGGCTACCGTCCTTTGCCCAACAGCTACACCGGTTGGGACGTTCCGGTCTGGGACCAATACATTCGTGAACTTGCGCTTTGGGGTGCCAATGCCATCGAGTTGCTTCCTCCGAGAACGGGAGGTGCCACCGAGAGTGCCCACTTCCCGCTGCCACGTTTGGAAATGATGGTTGAGATGGCGCGTATTACCGCCAGCTACGGGCTGGACGTCTGGATCTGGTATCCCGCGTTGGATGGGGACTATTCCCAACCGGAAATTCTCGATCGCGCGCTGAAGGAATGGAGCGATGTATTTTTCCGCCTCTGCCGTGTGGATGCTGTGTTTGTTCCGGGTGGTGATCCCGGCGACACGCCGCTTTCTGTGCTGCTTCCGTATCTGGAAAAGCAGTCAGCCAATCTGCGCCGCTTCCACCCCAAGGCATCTATCTGGCTGTCGCCGCAGGGCTTCAAAGGAGCGGAGATGGAAGGATTCTTCACTCATTTGGAAACGGTTTCGCCGGACTGGTTGGGAGGAGTCGTTTTTGGACCATGGGTTCATCAGGACCTGGCCGCGTTTCGAGACCGCGTGCCGGAAAAATATCCGGTGCGGTTTTATCCGGACATCACCCACACCCGCCACTGCCAGTACCCGTTGCCCGATTGGGACCTTGCTTATGCTCTTACCCAGGGACGCGAACCCGCCTGCCCGCGTCCTGAAGGCATGGCCAACATCCTGCGCCGGCTACAGCAATACACGGTCGGCGCAATTTGCTATTCGGAGGGCTGTCATGACGACGTCAACAAAGCAGTGTGGTCGGCGCTCTCCTGGAATCCCGGGGCGGATGTGACCGATGTTCTGCGCGACTACGCCCGCTTTTTTGTGGGCTCCCGCTGGGCAGATCCCTTGGCACAAGGTTTGCTGGCATTGGAGCGGAATTGGCAGGGGGCGCTGCTCACGAATGTGACTGTGCCCGCCACCCTTCAATCCTTCCGTGCGATGGAGGATTCTGCCGACCCGCACACCCTGAAAAACTGGCGCTTTCTCCAGCCCCTTTTTCGAGCCTATTGCGACGCCTACACCCGCCTGAGGCTTATTAATGAGACTGCTCTGGAAGAGCAGGCTCTGGATTCCCTAAGGGAGGCCGGGTTCCAGGGAAGTCAAACCGCAATGGATCAAGCAGAGAACATCCTCGACCGGGCAGTCACGTCTCCCGTCGGACGCGCGTGGCGCACCCGGATTTTTCAGCTCGCAGAGGCCTTGTACCAGACCAGCCACCACAAGCTTAGCGTCGCGCTCTACCATGCGCTTGCCACGGGGAGGGGAGCCCACCTTGATTCTCTCGACTGGCCGCTCAACAGCCGGCTCTGGCTGAAGAAACAATTTGAGGAAATCCGGTGCCTGCCGGATGAAAAAGTCCGCCTGCTCCGGATTAGCGGCATCGTTGATCGCACGAACCCCGGGCCGGGCGGTTTCTATGACAGCCCCGGTCAGTTGCCCATGACTCCACGTCTGGAGAGGGGGCTTGGTCCGCTCGAAGATCCCGCATTTCTCCGCTCTGCGCAGACTGGATGCCTTTACCTCACGCTTGAGCCGCTGGCGATGCCTTATGCCTGGTGGTCATTGGCGTGGGCGCTGAACGATGCGCCCCTCTCGATGGTGTACGAGGGGCTTGATCCTGCGGCAGCTTATGAAGTGAGAGTGGTTTACTCTCAGTGGGAATACCGCAATAAAATTCAGCTTCTTGCCAATGAAACGCACGAGGTCCACGGCTTCATTGAAAAACCCGATCCGGTTGTGCCGCTCCTCTTCGATGTGCCAGTGATCGCCACCCGCCCGGGTCGATTGAAGCTAACATGGCGGCGCGAACCCGGCATCGGCGGGGAAGGCCAGGGGTGCCACATTAGCGAAATCTGCCTCATGCGCAAAGACCGCGCGGATTTTCAGGACGCGGCAAGGGGAAAGTGGGAGTTTGCCGGCCAATAGGAGTTACGATCATCTGATAGCCGGCAGAGAACGCCGAAAGGCCTTCGGGCTTTCGCCGGTGGCCTGCCGGAAACGGCGGGAGAAATGGAACTCATCGCAAAAGTGGAGTTTCTCGGCCAGTTCCTTGTTTGAGAGCCGCTGTTCATAGATCAGCTTGCGGGCGAGGTCGACTGTGAGCCGGCTGCGGTAGCGGGCGGGCGATTCCCCTGTGATCGCGCGGAACTTCTTGCGGAAGGATTCATAGGAGACGCCCGCGGATTTTGCAATCGACTCAAGCGGAACCGAGAGATCGGCCTCCATCTGCTGAATACTCGTCACGAGCCAGCCTGGCCAGGAGCCAAAGCCTCCCTCTCGTCCGGCGATCACCGGTTTGGCGAGTGCCGCTGCCAGAAATGTTTGGAGTTCGCAGACCTGCAGAAGTTTTCTCGCCGGGTCGCTTCCCCGACCCATCGCCGCAATCCCGCGCAGTCGCGCCGCATACCGGTCCACCGGAGTCATCCTGAGAATCGGGTATTTCGGATTCAGGAGGCCTTGGCGACGCCACAGATCGAAAAGCGTCCCCTCAAAGACCATGTAGATTTCGCTCCATTTGCCTCCGCTTTCCGGACCGTAGGCGTGAGCAATATCCGGAAAGATCAGGAGCAAGTCACCGGCACGGCATGGCAGAGCTGCCTGGCCACGGAGCTGATAATGGCCCCCCCCTTCGAGAAGATACACCAGGGCGTAACTTCCCAGAACACGCATAGCGCTAAATGAGAGGCCTTTGCTGTTCCTAAGCGATCCGGTCATTGTTACCCTGCCAAAAACGGCATGGGCACTCTGGTGCAATGAGCCTGCTATCGCTTCCATGGAAATACCAGAATATGCATGTTTCAGCTTTCTCCGTCCATTCCCATTATGTCAGGTTGCGCTAGGGTGGTTCCATGATTCCTCCTGATTTTATCCCCCGCGCGCAAGGCCACGCTATCGACCTCCGGCACGAGTCCTTTGGTGAGCTCGAATGCTCCGCCTCCCTGCTTGGCGACGCCATCGCGCTTCAAAAACGGATGGAGGAGCAAGGCTATCTCTTTCTTCGCGGGTTTTTCCGCCGGGATGATATTCTTGCCGCCCGGCGAACGGTTGTGCACCGGATGGCCGCGAGGGGCTGGCTTGATCCGGAGGGCGATCCGATGGACGGGATCGTTCGTGAAGGGGTCGAATTGAAGTTCCAGCCGGAACTGGGTGAGAATAATCCCGAGCTCGAGCAAGTGCTTTATGAGGGACCGCTTATGGAGTTTTACCGAACGCTTTTTGGCGAAGAGGTCCGGCACTTTGATTTTACATGGTTTCGTGTCATTGGACCCGGACCGGGGACCAACCCGCATTGCGACATGGTTTATATGGGGCGCGGAACCCGGGACCGACTTTACACGGCATGGGTGCCGATTGGAGACGTGCCGATCGATCTCGGCGGGCTGATGATGCTTGAAGGTTCCCACAGGCAGAGGGCTCGACTAAGCCCGTATCTGGAGCGGGATGTCGATTCCTACTGCACCAATCGCCGCCATGCCAAAGAGATCGAGGCCGGCACGAAGCCATGGGAGTGGAGTGGCGCTCTTTCAAACAACCCGGTCTCGCTCCGCGAAAAACTCGGGGGCCGCTGGCTGACAACCAACTTCCGGGCCGGCGATCTGCTGACATTCCCTATGCACATGGTCCACGCGAGCCTGGACAATCCCTCCCGGCGGATCCGCCTCTCCTCCGACTCGCGTTATCAGCCGGCCTCTGTACCGGCCGACGAACGATGGGTGGGGGAAAACCCGATCGGCCATTCGCTGGCAGGCAAGCGCGGGCGCATTTGTTGAGGGAATCGATCGATGTCCGTTCAGTCCACGAATAACGCCCTGCCTCCCCGCGAGCTTTGGAGTGAGGCCGCGCGCCGCCGCCGGGATACCTATGCGGTTACGCCCGGTGCCCCCTTTCTCAAAGCCGAGTTTGGCTACTACGGCTGGGAGGAATGGAAGGCGCAGGGAATGCCAGATATCGCCATAGGCTCTCATGAGGCCAGGGACCTCTTCTCCTACGACGAGCCGGGAAATCACTGCCTCCATGAGCTGGGATGGTGTGAACCGGCATACCTGCCGCAGTTTGAGGTTAAAATTCTGGAGGACCGCGGCGACACGGAAGTGGAGCAGGATTGGGCGGGCCGTGGCGTCCTCTATTTCAAGGGACGACGCAATGGGTTCATGCCCGAATACCTCACTCACCCTGTCAAGGATCTTGAGACCTGGAAATCCCATGCGGAGTGGCGGCTCGATCCCGGAGATCAGCGCCGTTATGATGGGCTCGAAGACCGGATGGAAGCCGCGAAGGCCGCCGCTGCACGCGGGGAAATGATCACCCAGCGGGTGGCCGGTTCCTTCATGTATCTGCGTGCCATGCTTGGTCCCGAGGATCTTCTCTACGCGCTTTACGATCAGCCCGGACTCATCGAGACGATGATGCAGCGCTGGCTCGAACTCGCCGATGCTGTCATCGGTGCCCACCAGCGTTTTGTCACATTGGACGAGATCTTTTTCGCCGAGGACAATTGTTACAACCACGGACCGCTGATTTCTCCTGTGATGATCCGCGACATGCTTCTCCCCTACTACAAGGAACTCCTGCTCCGGGTGAAGGGCCGCCAGTTGGACCCATCCCGACACCTTTCCATTCAGATCGACACCGACGGGGACTGCCGCCCGCTGATCGACTTTTACATCAGGGAGATCGGTATGGATGTCATGAGTCCCTTCGAAG
>JBGSSC010000468.1:0-3967 GCA_041737265.1 Terrimicrobiaceae bacterium
ACGCCGCGGCTTTTGGATGCCTTGAGCAAGGCAGGCATGAAGGCTACCTTTTCTTTGGTGGGGAGCTGTGTGGACAAATACCCGAACTTGGCTAGGAGGATTGTCTCCGAGGGTCATGAAATTGCAAATCGCACATGGTCCAACAGGGATCTTACTTCGATGGAGCCGGAACATATGCGCCACGAAATCAACGCCGGGATGACCTCCATTGTCGCGGCTACGGGGGTGCGTCCGAGGTACGTCCGTCCCCCGCAGGGGTTGACCAACGTCCAGATTGAGGGATTCCTTGCAGCATCCGGCCTTGAGATTCTGCGACCGACTTTGGATTCCGGAGACTGGCGGAAGCCCCCTCCCGGCGAAGTGCGCAAAACGATTTTGAATGGGATCACGCCGGGTGCGATTGTCCTTGCCCACGAAAGTTTTCCAAAGTCGGTAGCCGAGATGCCATCCATCCTCGATGAACTCTTAAAGAGAGGCTACGTCTCCTTGACCGTTTCGGAGCTTAAATCCGAAGCTGGAATGAGTGTTGCGGGACTATCGGCTCGCTGAGAGTTTGCAGGGGTTCACTCCTTCTTGCCAGGCGCTTCTTGGCATTTTTGAAACAACAATTTGTCTCATGTCCGCTTCCAATACGACTGGGCGAAGCGCCTCTTTTTCCGGGCGGAATCCTGAAAAATGCGTAGTCCCTTCCCTGTGAAGTCCTGCGCAAAAACCGCAAGACTTTCAGAAACGATGCAGGCCTCGCGCCTGCAACGGATGCGCAGCAAAATTTTACTAATCCGGCGGCGTGGGCACCCATTTCTCAGCGGGTCCCATTGCCCGCAAACCCACTCTTGGCACCGGCTCCCGCCGGATTAGCGGGATGTTGAGGGTATTGCGTTTGCGTGATTTTCGGCCCTTTGGGGACGCGGTTTTGGACCCTGTTGCAGGAGACAATTTTATTGTTGGGTCGAATGCACAGGGGAAAACCTCAATCCTGGAAGCGGCTTGCCTCCTTCTCCGTTTGCAATCTCCGAGGGCTGCTGCTCTTGGAGAATGCGTGCGTTTCGGGACGGCGGGATTTGCCATCGACGGACGGTGGCAGGACAGGCACCTTCACCTGAAGTTTGAAGGGAGGTTGAAGCGCTTCTCCCTCGATTCCAAGGAACAGGTGGCAGCCGTGGAATACCTTTCAGTCGCCCGGGTTGCGTGGATATCCAACGGGGATCTCGACCTTGTGACGGGGCCCGGTTCGGCGCGCCGCAGGTATTTGGACTTTTCAGGTGTCCAGCTCGTCACCGGCTATTTAAAGTCGCTCCGTTCCTATGAGCGCGCTCTTCGCTCCCGCAATGCGCTTTTGCGCGATGGCCGTCCCCGCCGCGAAGTTGAGGCCTTCGATGGTCCGCTGTCGACAGCCGGCGATTTTTTGCTGAATGCGCGCGCAAGGCTCTGTGAGGAGTTGGCCCCGCTGGCTGAAGCTTCCTCCCGGAGCATCTCCGGCGGGGGAGAGCCCCTCGGGTTTGGTTACCTGCCGGGAGCCCGGGCCGGAATGGCCTCCTCCCTGAGTGCCGCCATGGAAGAGGACATCCGCCTCCGCACAACGACTGTTGGCCCGCATCGTGATGAGGTCACCCTCACGCTGACCGGGCGCTCCGCAGCCACCTATGCATCCGAGGGACAGCAACGATCGACTGCCCTTGGGCTCAAACTCGCCCAGGCTGATCACATTGCTCAAACTTCGGGTTCGCCGCCGCTCTATCTGATCGATGATGTTTTCGGCGAGCTTGACCCTGTGCGCAGGAACAACCTCCTCGCCGCGCTGCCAGGCGGGGCACAGAAGCTGATCACAGCGACCTCGCTCGATTGGGCAGATGGCCTGGATCGAAACGGCGCTCTGTTTCAAATCGAGGCCGGCGGCCTGAGACGGGTGGCGTAGTGCGGGTTTGATTTTAGGCGGGTGCTGTGTGGTAATGCGTTGCCATGCCCCATCGAATTTCTTTTCGTCCCGTTTCTGCCATTGCTTTGCTTTCGGCCTGCTTCGCCCTGCTTCTGGCGGGCTGTGTTACTCCGAGTTCGACGGCAATTTTCTACCTGCCCTACACAACCGAGCAGCGCCCGCCCAAACCCAAAGACGCGCCGATTCCTATCTTCGGCAAACCTCCATCCCAACCGCACAAGACCATTGGGCGTCTGAGCTTCGCCACGGAACGGGGCTGGCGGTTTCTGCGGGAAAGCATGCTATACAACGCGCGGGCAAACGGGGCCGACGCTGTCGTCTTAAAAGACGCGACTTCGCGGGAGCAAGTCGGCTTGGCTCGCACTCCTTCCACGGTCAACTGGGTGCCCGTTCCGGGGCCTGTGTATCAGGGGAGGAAAGGAAACACGTACTATGGCACCCAGTGGGTTCCAATTTTCCAACCCGGGTTCGTTTACCCCACCTCGTGGACAATCACAGCCATCGACGCCGAGATGATCGTTTTCAAACGATGACCGTGGGGAGGGGACTTCTCGCGGCAGTGATCATGGCCCTGTGTGCAGGGGGCATCGCAGGCTCGTTTCTGCTTGATGCTCCGGTTCGGGAGGCAGTTGTGAAGGCTCAGGGGAAAAAGTGGAAAAAAGGACCGGAGGCGAGGTTTCACGGAGTGGTTCGCAAGTATGGGGACTGGCCATTTTTGATGCTTGCAGGAGCGCTTGGCTTTGGAGTCGCATGGCGTCTGGGCAACCGGAGATGGATGAGGATAGTCGCTGCCGCCATGCTGGCCTCAACCGCGGCGGGAGCGATTGCCAACGTCTCACGCCTCACGACAGGTCGCACCCGTCCGAGGTCGAGCCCGGAGGTGGCCCAGGGTTTTTATGGCCCATGGCATGAAGGGAGGCTCCTGATCGGCGATTCGAAATATAATGCATTTCCCTCCGGCCATGCCGCCACGGCCTTCGGCTTTGCGTGGCCGATCCTCTTCGGTTGCCCTCCGGCGGGCGTCCTTGCACTTGCTTTGGCGGCTCTGGTTGCGTGGTCCAGTCTTGCCATTGGCGCGCACCATCCGTCGGATCTCATGGTTTCGTTCCTTCTGTCCTTCCTCGTCGCACTCGGGGTTTGGCGTTTTCTTATCGCGCGGGGAGACCTCCTTGCGGCGAGATTCTCCTCCCTGGCCGGCAGGCGGAAAACGTGATTGCAATTACCCCTAATCCGGCGGGAGCCGTTACCAAGGGTGGGTTTGTGGGCAACGGCACCCGGTAAGAAACGGATGCCAGCGCCGCCGGATTAGTTAAATTTTGCTTCGCAAAATGGAAAACGCGTTTGCGATACTTTATGGCTCCGCCGCCTCCTGTCTATTTCCTGTATCCCTCTGGCCTTCGTTTCCTTTGTTTCCTTTGCGTGAGGCCTGCATCGTTTCGGAAAATCTTGCGCTTTTTCCGATGGATTTCATGGTCAAGGGACATGTCCTTCATGGTGACTCCAATTCCGGCACGTAAGATTATTGATCCACTTCGGGCTTGGCTTGAGAAACTTCCGTCTTCCCGTCCGGCACTCTGGTTCTTCGTTGGTTTGGCCTTGTTGCTCTTTGCTTCTGCCAACCTGCCCTGGCATCTGGATGATTATGACCAGGCCAAGCAGGCTTACGTTGCCTACGAAATCGCCAATGGTGGGGACTTCTGGTTCCAGCAAACCCCCCGCGGACGCACAGCCACCAAGCCTCCACTTGCCGGTTGGTTCTCCCTGCCCATCTATTGGACGACGGGATCCTGGAACATCGCATGGCGGCTGCCGGGGTTTCTTTCTGCTGTTGTTCTTCTGATCCTGCTTGCGAGGGAGGGGGGGCGCCTCTGGCCAGCGGGAGGTGCAAACCTTGTGGCTGCGGCGTTTGCGGTGAACATGCTCACTCCCCGCCTCGCAACCTTGGTGCGAACCGACATGATGCTCGCGCTCTGGATCACTCTTTGCGGGTGGCTCATTCTGCGGAAGGTCCGATCGGGGGATTCGTGGAGC